>JAEEUJ010000126.1 GCA_016290515.1 Clostridiaceae bacterium | reverse complement strand
TCTTCAGATTGTGTTCCTTTGCGCCTTTTACAATCAGCTTTTTGTTCTGCAAGGTTATTTACCTTCCTTTAATTTCTGTATCTTATCGCGCAGCATAGCCGCGTGTTCAAATTCAAGTATCTTTGCCGCAGCCTTCATTTCGGCAGTAAGCTCAACTATAAGCTTCTCACGCTCCGCGCGGCTCATACGCTTACCGTCGGCGTTGCGGTGAGTGCTTGAAATCTCAAGTATATCGCGTACGCCCTTGACTATGGTTTTCGGTACTATGCCGTGCTCCTCGTTATACTTTATCTGTATCTCACGTCTGCGGTAGGTTTCGCTAATCGCACGCTCCATTGACGGCGTAACCGTATCGGCGTACATAATAACCTCGCCGCCTGCATTTCTCGCAGCTCTGCCGACGGTCTGAATAAGCGAGGTTTCGCTTCGAAGGAAGCCCTCCTTGTCGGCGTCAAGTATCGCTATAAGCGATACCTCAGGAATATCAAGGCCTTCTCTGAGAAGGTTGATTCCCACAAGTACGTCAAACTCACCCAGACGAAGATCGCGGATTATCTCCATACGCTCAATGGTGTCAATGTCGTAGTGCATATATTTGACCTTGATGCCGTTAGACTGCAGAAACTCGGTCAGGTCCTCCGCCATTTTTTTGGTAAGAGTGGTTACAAGCACGCGCTCCTTACGCTCAATTCTTGTATTGATTTCGGAAATAAGGTCCTCAATCTGTCCGTCAGTTGGCTTAACGGTAATCTCGGGATCAAGCAATCCCGTAGGTCTGATAAGCTGTTCAACAACCTGCTCGCTCTTTTCGCGTTCAAAGTCGCCGGGCGTTGCGCTGACAAAGATTTTCTGCCCTATTCTCTCGTAGAACTCGTCAAATCTCAGCGGACGGTTGTCAAACGCCGAAGGAAGTCTGAAGCCGAAATCGACAAGCGCTTCCTTTCTGGAGCGATCGCCGCCGTACATACCGCGAACCTGCGGCAGAGTTACGTGCGACTCGTCAACGAACAGCAGAAAATCATCGGGGAAGAAGTTAAGAAGCGTAAACGGAGCACAACCCGGCTCACGTCCCGCCATAACGCGCGAATAGTTTTCAATGCCCTTACAGAAGCCCGTCTCGCGCAGCATTTCCATATCGTATTCTGTGCGCTGACGAATTCTCTGCGCCTCTATCAGTTTTCCCTGAGACTCAAAGAACTTAACGCGCTCTTCCATTTCGGCAAGTATCTCGGCAATAGCCCTTTCAAGTCTGTCAGGTGAAACGACATAGTGCGACGCGGGATAGATTGCGACGTGGGAAACAACGTTCTTAACCTGTCCCGTAAGCGCGTTTATCTCGGAAATACGGTCGATTTCGTCGCCGAAGAACTCAACTCTGATCGCGTTTTCATTTGAATAAACGGGGAATATTTCCACCGTATCTCCCCTGACGCGGAATTTGTTACGGATGAAATTGATATCGTTTCTCTCGTACTGAATTTCAACGAGCTTTCTGATAAGCTCGTCTCTCGGCTTCGTCATGCCCTGACGAAGCGAAATAATCATATTCTTATAGTCAATCGGATTACCGAGAGTGTATATGCAAGAAACACTCGAAACAACTATTACGTCACGTCTTTCGACCAGTGCAGATGTAGCGGAATGGCGAAGTTTATCAATCTCGTCGTTAATAGCCGAATCCTTTTCGATATAAGTATCGGTATTTGGAATATACGCCTCGGGCTGATAGTAATCGTAATATGAAACAAAATACTCCACCGCATTTTCGGGAAAGAACTCCTTGAACTCCGAGCAAAGCTGCGCGGCAAGCGTTTTGTTATGCGCAAGGACAAGCGTGGGACGGTTAAGGCGCGCGATAACATTGGCCATAGTGAAGGTCTTGCCCGAGCCGGTAACGCCGAGCAGAGTCTGTTCGTTATAGCCTTTGTTCACGCCTTCAACAAGCTTTTCAATTGCCTGCGGCTGGTCGCCGGTAGGTTTGAAATTCGATACAAGCTTGAATTTGTCCATCGTTTCTCCTTATTCGAAATAGTATTTGCACTTTTTGTGCTTTGTCATTGAGTAGTATTCCGTACCTGCAACGATAATGCTGTCACAAAGATGAATCGACACCGAGCGAAGCTTCACGCTCATAACCCTGACGGCTTCTATGTCGTTGGCGGAAGGCGCAGCGACACCTGAGGGATGGTTGTGCGCGATAATAACCTTGTTTGAGTTGCAGTTAACGGCTGTAGTGATAATCCTTTTGAGGTCTATATCAATGGAATCGAGGTCGCCCTTGCTGATGACAACAGTGTTCTTTACCGTGTTCCTGCTGTCGAGAAAAGCCGCCATAAGAACCTCTTTAGACTGGTTGATAAGCAGCGGCAGAAAATACCCGCCCGCATCATCGGAGTTGTCAAGAACGGTCTTTTCGGAATTATACTTGCTCGCAAGATACTTTGAATACATCTCGCCCACAAGTTTTATAAGCGACGCCGTATTTTCACCGACGCCTTTGACGTTGGTAAGAGCGTCTATCGGCGCGTCCAGAACGCCGTCGAGCGAACCGAACTCATCTATAAGATTATGAGCCAGCTCGTTCGTATCCTTCTGAGGTATGGCGTAAAACAGAAGCAGCTCAAGCGCTTCGTGGTCCGCAAAGTTCGCCAGTCCCTCGCCCATAAACCTCGACTTCATACGCTGTCTGTGTCCCGAATGAACCGAAGCTTTCTTTTCCCCTTTATTCACACAACCACATTCCTTAAAAAGTATTGCTGATATTATACTATATTTTCTTATAAAAGAAAAGAAAAAATGTGCTTTTAACAGTCAAAAAGCACATTTTATTTAAAAATCCTGTGAAAAGCCTTTCGCCATTTGATAAGATAAAGCTTGATAAGATTTGTAAGCGCGAAATCGTAAATGAGAAAAACAACGTTTCCGAGAGCAAGCAGTATGAAAGCTGCCTTAATGCCGTATTTTTCCATTTCGTCAAACGGAATGTTGAAAACGTAAACCGTGATAAGAAACGCGGCAATCATACTAATATTAAACACCGCGAATTTCATTACCCACGACAAAGCCACGGGAAGTTTTTCTTCGAGTATCGCCTTTAGTATCGGGTAATAGCCGAAGAACATTATATACATTACCGCCGCTTCCTTGTCGGCAATCAGTAATATTGACAGAAGACCGACGGCGGCAAAAACGCCGAAAGCCCATTTTTTGTCAATTTCAATCACTATCACCGTCAGCAGTATGCCCGCGGCTGCCGGAAGCGCGTATGTCATAGACGGAATAACGCTGGTCAGAAACATCAGCACAATAGAAAGTGCCGCCGATATTCCGCCGATGGAAGTTTTAGCCGATTTTTTCATTTTATATCAGCAGCAGGATATCAAATCTCCGCCCATACATTCACAGCAACAGTCCGCACACATAAGTCCCGTGCAGACGTCGCAGGCTCCGCATGAGCTCGAAGACGAGCCTGACTGCCTGTATCCCCCGTTGTAATTCTTATTTAAGCTGTTAAAGGCGTTTGAGTATTCGGTGTTTGTCGGGTCAAGCTGACACGCCTTGGAGTAGTTGTTGTATGCCTCGTCAAACCATCCGCGTCTGTGCTGAATCTGTCCCTTGAGATAGTACCACTCCGCATTTCGCATATCTTTCGGAATACCGTCGAGTATCATTTCGGCGTCGTCAATGCGTCCGCTGTTAATCTGAGCACGCACATCGCCGTACTGAGAATAACCGTTATTCTGATTATAAGCGTACTCTTTGCCGGACGGCTGACTCTGATAATAGTTTCCGCTTCTCGAGGACATAATCTCATCATAGGCCGCGTCAAGCTCAGCCATTTTCTGCTTAGCTATATCCGCAGCCGGACTGCCCTGATTGAGTTGTTCGTGATACTCCCTGGCAAGGCGGCGATAAGCCTCTTTAATCTCATCGTCACCGGCGCCTTCACCGATATTCAGTACCGAATAAGGATTACTCATTGTTGCCTTCCTTTGATTTATTAATCAGCATATTAAGCTGAGCGTCCGTTCCGTCAAAAACAATGTTTTTAAGAATGGACGAATAACAGTTAAGCTTCAGCGCATCAAGCGCCGCACCCGCCTCGGCTATGCTCATACGAATTGAACCGCATATACCGTCAAGCGTCTCTGAGTCAACTTCGTTATCAATTTCATACTTGTTGACAAACACGTTATAAGAGCCGTGCTTTATGTCGTCCTCAAGGTCGTCGAGCGCATCGGACAGATAAACGTATCTGCCTGTACAGTAACCAACACGGTAAGCGCTCTGCTTATCGGCTTCGTTTTCAAGACCGAAGGCGAATATTTCGCCGAGAGCCTTTGCCGACGGGTCGCACGCCATGTCAACCGAGCCGCAGTTTTCACGTTCAAGCTCTTCCTGCTTTTCAACCGACGCTTTGATAATATCATTAAAATATGAATATTTCTTTACGGCTTTTTTAAATTTCAGTTTTACATACGGTAATAGCAGTCTGCAGCCGAACTTCTTAAAAAAGCCTGAATCGGAGATATTGTCGAGGAGTTTATAGTAGAGCATTATCACCGACAGAGCGGCGGCTGTTGAGAAGATTTCATCCACGTCAATATAATTGCACTTTTTGAGAGGATTAAACCTGCATACTCCCCTGTGCGCGCAGTCGGGAACGTCCTGAAACAATGCCTTTCTGAAAAGCACATAAAAGGTTGCGTCGTAGGTTAACAGAGCCTTTGCAAACACTCCGTATTCCTTTCCGAGCGTTTTGCAAAGCGTGCAGTAAACCGCCTTATAGGTTTCGTATTCCTTGACCTTCAGCTCTTGCTTGTCGGGTTTAACGTAGCCAAACAAGTAATCACCTCGCAAGTATAGAAGAAAGGTTTTCCATTATTTTGCCCGCAACCTCGGGCTTATTCATAGTGTATATATGAATGTTGGTAACGCCGTTTGAAATAAGGTCTACAATCTGTTCGGTGGCGTATGCGATACCCGCCTGCTTGAGCGCTTCGGGGCTGTCGCTGAACTTATCAAGCATTACGCGCAGTCTTGACGGCATGGTTGCGCCCGAAAGCTCGCAGCTTCTGATAATCTGCTTTGAGTTGATAACGGGCATAATACCCGCAACGACGGGAACGTCAATTCCGACCTTAAGCGCTCTGTAAAGGAAACTGTAAAGTGCGTTGTTGTCAAAGAACATCTGGGTAACAAGGTACTGAGCGCCGCAGTCAACCTTGTGCTTGAGGTTCATCAAATCAATGTGCGCGTTCTTAGCTTCAACGTGGCACTCCGGATAGCATGCCGCGCCTATTGAAAAGCCGCCGAATGCAACTATTCTCTCAATAAGCTCGCTTGCATATTTGTAATACTCATAGTTGTCTGGGTCGAAACTGTCGGTAAGGTCGCCGCGAAGCGCAAGTATATTGTGAATTTTTCTGCGCTGAAGGTCGGTCAGAATACCGTCTATTTCGTTTTTGGTTGACGAAGCGCAGGTAAGATGCGCAACAGACGGAACACCGAGCTCGTCCTGAATGAACGAGACGATTGCAGGAGTATTTTTTGAAGTGCCGCCGCCCGCGCCGTAGGTTACACTGATATAATCA
>JAEEUJ010000125.1 GCA_016290515.1 Clostridiaceae bacterium | reverse complement strand
TCGCTGACGCGTGCGTGCCGAGTGCCTTGCACTCGGGCGAATCTCTTCAGGTCCACCAACAAAAAGCCACTCGAAAGAGTGGCCTTTTTCTTTGGCTTGAATTAAGTTTCACAGCGCATCCTTCGGGCAGTTCTTAACGCATTCCATGCACAGAATGCACTCGGTTGCGTTTTTGCGTTTGCGCGAATTATCGGTAACGTCAACGTCCATCGGGCAGACGCGTTTGCACTTTCCGCAGTCGATACATTTTTCCCTGTCGCACTTGATTCTGAACAGTGAGAAATAACTCATCGGCTTTAAGAATACGGTAACGGGGCAGATGTATTTGCAGAACGCGCGGTTGTCCTTAAACGCGAATGCGAGTATTATACCGACCGCGTAATAAATTACGTTTCCGATTATAAACGCCCAGAACATTATGCGCTCGATATTGCCGACCTTGCTTAAAAACAGCGCGGCAACAAAAATCAGCGAAGCGGCAAAGGTGACGTATCTTATCCATCCGATTTTCTTTCGCGGTTTTTCGGGCGTTTTGTAGGGCAGAAAATCGAGCACCATCGCCGTCCAGCAGGCATAGCCGCACCAGCCTCTTCCGAAGAGCAGGGGACCGAAAATCTTGGCCACGGCGTAATGGATTGTCGCCGCTTCGAATACGCCCGTAAACAGATAGTACCAGAAGCCCTCAATCTGCATATTCTCGCGGCAGATAAGTCCGAGATAAACGAGCATATATAGCCCGACAAGCAGCTGAACTATACGGCGGGCGTGGCGGTGCTTCCCGAAAATCAGAAAAACTCCGAGCGCAACGGAGAAGCCGATATAACTGAAATTAAAAAGATAGAAAATATTGTCCTTGGTCAGCCAAAGGGTTACGGCAACCGCTTCGAATACCGCGAATATCAGTATCGGCAAGCCGTATTTTTTCATACAATCACATCCAATCGTGTCTATTATAAATCACTGCATGTGAATTAGCAACAGTCAGTTGCTTGAAATCATATTGTGCCTGTGATATATTGTAATCAGGGAGGCGACAGTATGAATACAAAAGACGTTATACTTGAACTCAGAAATAAAAACGGTATGTCTCAGGACGAGCTTGCCGAAAAGGTTTTCGTAACCCGTCAGGCTGTCTCGCGCTGGGAAAACGGAGAAACCGTACCGAACACCGAAACGCTCAAACTCCTTTCAAATGTTTTCGGTGTTTCGATTAATACTCTGCTCGGCTCACCGCAGAAGCTTGTCTGCCAGTGCTGCGGAATGCCGCTTGAGGACGAAATGATAGGCAGAAACGCCGACGGAACGCTTAACGAGGAATACTGCAAATGGTGCTACGCCGACGGAACCTACACCTACAGCGATATGGACAGTCTTATAGATGTCTGCGTTCCCCACATGGCGAAGGAAGGCTTCACCGAGGAGCAGGCGAGGGCGTATATGAAGCAGATGCTGCCCACGCTCAACTACTGGAAAAAGTACGAGGAACTCAGCGACAACGGCGAGTTTGAAGCGTTCAAAAAGCAGCTTATTGACGAGATTAACGCTCTTAATATCGAGGGTATGCCGAAGCTCGATAAGCTCAATGCGCTCGTCGGCAGCTACGTCAATCTCGAGTACAGACTGCCGGGCGGACAGAGGGTGAAATTCCTTGATGACGGCACGACATATCTGGGCAACCAGCTTGAATGTGAATTCGGCGGCGACCGCTGCTTCGGCGTGCTGGCGAATATGGACTTCATACTTGTCTGCACCTACGGCGAAGGCGGCAGCAATCCGGAACTGGTTATTTATAAGAAAAGATAGGAATTAATGAAAAAAGCACTTGCGTTTGCAAGTGCTTTTTTCGGTTAAAGCGATAAACTTTAGTCTTTTAATCTGCGGTTGAAAAAATAGACTTGATTTTTTTGAAATTATTATTTATAATAGACAAGCATTTGACACACGGAGAGTTGTCCGAGCTGGTCGAAGGAGCACGATTGGAAATCGTGTAAGCTGCTAAAACGGCTTCGAGGGTTCGAATCCCTTGCTCTCCGCCAATTAATACAGGCGCATTACGGCGCCTGTATTTTTTTGCTTTCAAAACTATTATTCAATTGAAATGATTTATTTTTTGTTGTATAATATAAAAAATATTCCCGCGTGAGGTTCGTATGGCAAGAAGAATCATTGCAGTTACAATCTGTTTAATAATTGTAATGCTCTCGTTTGGCGGCTGCTTCGGCAGACCTAAGGCAGACGAGTCCTTTGCCGTGCCCATTCTCGACGAGCCGACCAGCCTCGACCCGCAGATTGCCGATTCCGACGCGGAAAAAATGATAATCCTCAACTGCTATGAGGGCTTGCTGCGGGTCAATTCGCAGGGCGAGCTTGAAGCGGGCGTTGCCGAGAGCTACGACGTTTCCGACGACGGACTGACATACACCTTCAATCTGCGTCACGACGCGCATTGGGCGCTTTTCTCGGGCCACAAGAACGTTATAGGCGAGAATTATAAGGACAGCTTTGACATTACCGTTTACGCCAAAGACTTTGAATTTGCGTTTGACCGCGTTTTCGACGAACAGATTAATTCACCCTACCGCGAGGTTTTCGACTGCGTCGAGAGCTACACGGCCCTTGATAGCTTTACATTTAAGATTAAGCTTAAATATAAACACGACGGTTTCCTCTACTCGCTGACCTATCCGGGAGCGATGCCCTGCGATAAGGAATTCTACGAGCTGTGCGGCGGCAAATACGGCCTTGACGCCAAATATATGCTCTGCAACGGCGCGTTCAATGCTTACCGCTGGACAGAGGGCACGTCGATAAGAATTGTCCGCAACGACGACTACAACGGCGTTAACCGCATTATGCCCGCCGCCGTAACGTTCTATATAAATCCTTCCGAGGCGGTTGTTGCCGAGAAAATGGCAACCGAGACCTACGACGTCGCCTTCCTTTCGGGCGATAATTATCAGAACCTTCCCAACAAGGACGACTTCAACGTGCAGGAAATTGAAAACGTAGTTTATTCTATGATTTTCAATCAGTCCAACAAATACCTTGAGAATAAAGATATAAGGCTTGCGCTCGTCTATTCGATAGACCGTGAAATGTTTGCGGGCTTTGATGAAAACGCCGTTGCCGCCGACAGTATCGTACCGCCGTTCTGCACGGTAGGAAACAAGCCGTACAACGCTCTGACTGGCTCAAAGCTGCCGCAGTACAATGCGCAGAAGGCGAAGGAGCATTTTGAAAACGGACTTCTCGATCTGGGCACATCCGCGGTCGAGCTTGATATCAAGTGTACCGAACGCTATGAACAGTTTATCAAGCAGCTCGTCCAGATTATGCAGAAAACCCTCGGCGTCAAGTTCGTCGTAAGCGTTTCCGTTCTTGAGCAGTCTGAAATTACCGCCGCCATAGCCGACGGTGACTACTCGATAGTCTTTTACCCCTTCGTTGCCGACACTTCGAGAACGGATGAGTTCCTTGCAAGCTTTGACAACAACAGCCTTTTCAATTACAAGTCCGAGCTTTATTCCGAAGCGCTGGCGAATATACGCAGGAATTCTGGCAGCTTCTCCGCACTTGAGGCGGGTTGCGAGCAGGCGGAGCAGATACTCATTTCCGACGCCGTAATGCTTCCCGTAATCTATGAAAAGAGCTATTTCATAACCGATGAGGACTGTGACGGCATCTATTTCTATTCGTCGCAGTACAACGTTGTATTTATGAGCGCGACGGGTAAATAGGCATGACTAAGAAACGTAAAATTGCAATAATTTTCTCGTGGATTTTTGCCGCGGCGTGTATGATAATTATATTTTACTTTTCGCGTGAGCGAGCCGTCGATTCCGACGAAACGAGCAATTCAATAATAGATCTGATTGTCAGGCTTTTCGGCTACCGACTGACACCGCACACCGTCCGTAAAACCGCGCACGCGCTTGAATTTTTCGGACTGACCTTTGCGTTTAACCTTGCCTACGGTACGACTTACATGAAATTCAGCCCGCTTTTAAGCGCGCTGTCAAGCGTATTCTACTCGGCGACCGACGAGATTCACCAGTATTTTGTCGAGGGCAGGGCGTGCAGGGCAGGCGATCTGCTCGTTGATTTTTACGGAACGCTTATAATGACCGCGATACTTGTTATCGCGTATGTTATATTCAGAAAAATAATGGAAAAGAGGGGTAAACAATGTCCGTTTTAAGACCGTTTTATGCTTACCGACCCGCAAAGGAGTTTGCCGACAGAGTTGCCGCGCTGCCGTATGACGTTATGAATTCGGCAGAGGCGAGGGAAATGGTTAAGGGAAATCCGTATTCCTTCCTTCATATCGACAAGGCGGAAATCGACCTTCCCGAAAGCGTCGATATCTATTCGCCCGAGGTTTATGCAAAGGCAAACGAAAACCTCAATAAAATGATAGCCGACGGCATTTTTGTAAAGGATGAAAAGCCGTGTCTGTATATCTATGAGCAGACCTGGCAGGGCAGGGTGCAGACGGGTATTGTCGGCTGCACGTCGATTGATGACTACATAAACGACGTTATCAAAAAGCACGAGCTGACCCGCGCCGACAAGGAAGCGGACCGCATCCGTCACGTTGACACCCTCGACGCCAATACGGGCCCGATTTTCCTCGCATACAGAAAGAATGAAGAACTCAGCGCAGTTATCAACGGCTGGACTGCCGCTCACGAATGCGAGTGCGACTTCGTGCAGAATGACGTAAGACAGAGAGTATGGGTAATCGACAGCGACGAAACAATCGCAAAAATTGTTTCAATTTTCGCGCTCATTCCCAATCTCTATATAGCCGACGGCCATCACCGCGCCGCATCCGCCGTAAAGGTAGGACTTAAGCGCCGCGAGCAGTTCCCGAATTACACGGGCGACGAGGAATTCAACTACTTCTTATCGGTTCTTTTCTGTGCGGACGAGCTTGCGATTATGGACTACAACCGCGTGATTGCCGACCTTAACGGCTTTTCAAAGCAGGACTTTATTGACCGCGTTTCACGCGAATTCGAGGTTGAAAAGGCAGGCACTTCCCAATTAAGACCGCAGAAACGCCACGAATTCGGTATGTATCTCGAAAACGAATGGTACAGACTTACCGCGAAGGCGGGTACGTTTGACGAAGCGGACCCCGTCGGCAGCCTTGACGTTTCGATATTGCAGAGCAATCTCATTTCACCCGTGCTCGGCATCGACGACCCGAGAACCGACAAGCGCATCGACTTTGTCGGCGGTATCAGGGGACTCGGCGAGCTTGAAAGACGCGCTAACAGCGATATGGCGCTCGCATTTTCGATGTTCCCGACCTCGCTTGACGAGCTTATGGCGATTGCCGATGCCGGCAAGACCATGCCGCCGAAATCGACATGGTTCGAGCCGAAGCTTTTAAGCGGACTGTTCATTCACAAATTAAGCTGATTTATCGGGCGGTTTACGAATCGCCCGTTTTTTATTTCCCCGCCAAATCGGAGTTTGTCGAGGAGATTGATAAACCTCTTTCGTTCCTTCCCCTCTCAGGGGAAGGGGGACCGCCGTAAGGCGGTGGATGAGGTAAACTACGACCTCATCAGTCTTTTTGCTTCGCAAAAAGCCACCTCC
>JAEEUJ010000124.1 GCA_016290515.1 Clostridiaceae bacterium | reverse complement strand
CAACATCAACGTTGGGCATAGTCGCGTCGTACTGAGTCATGCATACATAATAAAGCGGGAAGAACTTTCTCTCAAAGCCCGTGAAATCGGGATCGACGAAGGTCCTTGTGATTTCTCTGGCTCTATCAGGACGGAAATTGAAGAAAATAACCGAATCGTTTGCCTTTATGCTGTCGGTATTGTTGATAACCGTCGGCATTACGAATTCGTCGGTAAGATACTTGCCGTCTTCGTCAATAGTCTCGTAGGACTTCTTAACAGCCTCAACAGCAGAATCCGAGTGAATACCCTCGCCGTTTACCATTGCGTTGTAAGCCATGCCTACTCTGTCCCAGATGTTGTCGCGGTCCATAGCGTAAAATCTGCCCATAACGGTTGCGATTTTGCCTACGCCGATTTCCTTCATTTTAGCTTCAAGCTCTTCAAGGTATTCAACACCCGATGCGGGAGGTACGTCACGTCCGTCAAGCAGAGCGTGAACGTAAACCTTATCGAGTCCGTTTTTCCTGGCAAGCTCAAGAAGTCCGTAAAGATGAGTGTTGTGCGAGTGAACGCCGCCGTCGGAAACAAGTCCGATAAGATGGAAAGCGGAATTGTTCTTCTTGCAGTTTTCGATAGCCTTTACAAAGGCTTCCTTTTCGAAGAAATCGCCGTCCTGAATAGACTTGGTAATTCTCGTAAGCTCCTGATATACAACGCGTCCCGCGCCGATATTGGTGTGTCCTACCTCAGAGTTGCCCATCTGACCGTCGGGAAGACCGACGTCCATGCCCGAAGCGCCGATATATGTCATCGGATATTCAGCCATAAGAGCGTCAAGACGGGGTGTATTCGCGGCCTTTATGGCATTACCGTACTCTGACGGATTGTAGCCGAAGCCGTCCATTATACATAAAACAACAGGTCTTTTCATTGTGATACCCTACCCTGCTTATTTCGAAGCAGCCTTTACGATAATTGAGAAATCCTCAGCCTTGAGCGAAGCGCCGCCGATAAGACCGCCGTCAACGTTTACCTTGTCAACAAGCTCGTCGGCATTCTTGGCGTTCATTGAGCCGCCGTACTGAATGGTAACGGTCTCGGCTACGTCCGCGCCGTAAGCCTCTGCGATTGCGGCACGGCAGAAACCGTTGCCCTCGTCAGCCTGATCTGCAGTAGCGGTAACGCCGGTACCGATTGCCCATACGGGCTCATAAGCGATAATAATGTTCTTAAGCTGATCAGCGGTTACGTTGGTAAGAGCCATCTTGGTCTGATACTTAAGAAGGGTTTCGGTATAGCCGAGCTCTCTCTGCTCAAGAGTTTCGCCGACACAAACGATAGCCTTAAGGCCTGCGTTAACAGCTGCAAGTGTACGGAGGTTAACGGTCTGGTCTGTCTCAGCGAAATACTGTCTTCTCTCGGAGTGTCCGATTACAACGTATTCAACGCCTGCTTCCTTAAGCATATCGGCTGAAATCTCGCCGGTATAAGCGCCAGATGCCTTGAAGTGCACGTTCTCAGCGCCGATTTTTATGTTCGAGCCCTTGGCTGCCTCAACAGCTGCGGGGATATCAATTGCAGGTACGCAAAGCACTACGTCGCAGTCAGCGTCTGCTACGAGAGGCTTCATAGCCTCGATAAGAGCCTTAGCCTGTGAAGGTGTGTTGTTCATTTTCCAGTTACCTGCGATAACTGCACGTCTGAGTTCTTTTTTCATAATTCAAATCTCCTTATCATAGTTTGAAGGCGAGTTAATAACTCACCTTCAATAGTTTATAAATTAAGCCTTTTCGTTGAGAGCTGCGATGCCGGGAAGCTCCTTGCCCTCAAGGTATTCGAGCGAAGCGCCGCCGCCGGTCGAAATGTGAGACATCTTGTCGGCAAAGCCGAGCTTCTGGATAGCAGCTGCTGAATCGCCGCCGCCTATAATTGAAATAGCTCCGCTCTCGGCAATAGCTGTTGCAACCGCAACAGTACCCGAAGCAAACTGCTCCCACTCGGAAACGCCCATAGGTCCGTTCCAGATAACGGTACCTGCGCCCTTAACTGCGTCAGCAAAAATCTTCTGGGTTTCAGGTCCGATATCAAGTCCCATCCAGCCGTCGGGGATATCGTCGGAATTAACTACCATAGCCTCAGTGTCAGGCTTGTATTCCTTACCAACCTTATTATCAACGGGAATAAGGAACTTAACGCCCTTCTCGGCAGCCTTGTCCATCATTTCCCTGGCAAGGTCAATCTTGTCCTCTTCAAGAAGAGAATTTCCGATGCTGTGGCCGAGAGCCTTCATGAAGGTATATGCCATACCGCCGCCGATGATAAGAGTGTCGCACTTATCAATAAGGTTGGTGATAACGCCGATCTTGTCGGAAACCTTTGCGCCGCCTAAGATAGCAACGAGAGGTCTCTTCGGATTTTCAAGCGCGCCGCCGATGAACTGAATTTCCTTCTGAATAAGGTAGCCGCACGCAGCGGGAAGATAATCGGCAACACCTGTTGTTGACGAGTGAGCTCTGTGAGCCGAGCCGAAAGCGTCGTTAACATAAAGCTCAGCAAGTGAAGCGAACTTCTTGGAAAGCTCGGGATCGTTCTTGGTCTCGCCGGGCTCAAAGCGTACGTTCTCAAGAAGGAGCACCTCGCCGTCCTTAAGCGAAGCCGCAAGTGCCTGAGCGCTCTCGCCTACTACGTCGTCAGCCATCTTGACTTCCTGACCGAGAAGCTCTGAAAGTCTTGCCGCTACAGGCTTCATTGAGAATTCGGGATTAACCTCGCCCTTCGGTCTGCCGAGGTGAGAGCAAAGGATAACCTTTGCGCCGTTGTCAATAAGATATTTGATTGTGGGAAGCGAAGCTACGATTCTCTTATCGCTTGTAATAACGCCGTCTTCCATCTTTACGTTGAAGTCGCAACGAACGAGGACCTTCTTGCCCTTAACGTCGAAATCTTCAACTGTCATCTTGTTTAATGCACTGCTCATAATTACTGTTCCTTTCATTTGCAGATTTTTACGTACAATATTGTATTACATTATTGCCGATTTTTCAAGTATCGCCATAGGACAACCTGAGCCGAAAATGCCTGAAATTTATAGGCATATTGCACAAGTTATCATATTCTGTACACCGAATTGATGTCCTCAACGCGATCGAGCAAAAGCTTTTTAAGCTCAGGAGGAGATTTGACCTCAATACTCTTACCAAACTGCATTATCCACGACACAAGTCCGTCGTTGACAGCAATATCAACGCTTATCTTAAACTTATCGTCGTTATGCTTTCTGATACTTATACCGTCTCCGAAACGGTCAAGTATATTCTCGATAATAGAATTGTCGCACACAAGTTCAACCGTCTGCGACTCGCCGGCAAACATATTGAAATGCTTGTTGACATAATCCGCCGAGTCGAATGAAATCTTATAATCGGAAACGTCTGCAAAACTGATACGCGGAGTATCGTTGAGAATATCAACCGACTTTATGCGGTCAACTCGTGTAACCATAAGGTTGGAATAGTTGCGGTTGTTGCCGATAAGATAGTAGTGGTCGTTCGACCAGATTAGCGCATAAGGACTGATAGTATGGCGCTTTTCCTCATACTCCGCCCTGTTGGAATCGGCAATCTTACGCTTGCGGTAAACAATCTCAACCTGACGGTTCGACTGAATTGCCGTGTCAAGCTTATCGATAGTGTAATAAATCTTCTCGTTCGAGGTTTTAAGCCGTGAATCGACATAAACCTGCTTTTTTATCTTATCGGCCTGATATATGCTGGCAAGCGAATAAATCTTGGTAAGAAGCTGTCTAGTCTTTTTCTTGGAAATAAAGTTTGCAGCCTGAACAGCGTCGCACAAAAGACGTACTTCGGCAAGCTCAAAGTCACGGGCACCGATATAATAACCGCTCTTGGGTGTCTTGGTTTTGAGTATATCGTAGCCGTATTCCTTGAGTATCGAAATATCACGGTAAACCGATTTTCTCTCGCAGTCTATTCCCCTGGTTTTGAGATAAAGAATCAGTTCCTCTGCGTCTAAGGGGTGCTGCTCGTCACTGTTTTCAAGCAAATCCTTAAGCAAAAACAGAATTTTCAGCTTCTGATTATACTGATTAGCCATTGATTATACCTCACAGTTTAAGCTTTGAGTTAATCGCCTTTATAACTTCCTCTTCGATTTTCAGTTCCTTACGGTCATAGGTGTAAATACCGTTGAGCTCGTTCTCAACGTCACAAACCTGAGTATAAATCGTACCGCAAAGTCCCTTATCGATAAGGGGAAGTATCTGCTTAACAAACAGCTTTTTATAGGCGTTCGTAAGCGTGGTCTTATTCTTAAATTTAAGATACATACCGAAGGATTTATTATCGGTCCAACAATGGTTTGAAACTCTGTTCTGATAACCGCCGAACTCGGTTATAACAAATGCGCGTCTGCTGTCAAGCTTAGGCATTTTAATCGGCACAACGTATTTATGCATGCTCTTGATATCTCCGCCGCCCTGGTCGTACCAGCCGCTTGCGTGGTCAACCACACGCGAGGAGTCTAGATTCTTCACGTATTTGCAAATTTTAACGGCGTCAAACTGTCCCCAGCCTTCATTGAAGGGAACCCAGCAATAGATTGAAACAACGTTATAAAGCTGGTCAATCATCTCGGCAAGCTCGCGCTTGTAATCGTCGCGCGCTTCCTTCTTTTCGCGTTTGAATCTGCTGTATTTGGTATCCTTAACCGTAATATTAAGGTTGGGAAGAACTCCCGCGTAAAAGTCGCCGATATAAGCTCCGCCGCTCATCATATCCTGCCAGACTATCATACCGAGTCTGTCACAGTGATAATACCAGCGCATAGGCTCTATCTTAATATGTTTACGAAGCATATTGAAGCCCAGACGCTTCATTTCCTCGATATCGAATATCATAGCCTCGTCCGTAGGGGCAGTAAGCCCGCCGTCGGGCCAGTAACCCTGATCGAGAAGTCCGCGCTGGAAATAAGGCTCGTTATTGAGGAAAAGACGCATTACTCCGAATTTATCCTTTGCTATATTGAACTTTCTCATACCGAAATAGCTCTTGACTTTGTCAGCCAACTTTCCGTCCTTGTAGAGTTCAAGAATTACGTTATAGAGATTGGGCTCTTCAGGACTCCAGAGCTTGAAATCCTTGCCCATATCAACGGTTTCGTCAAGCGATATTTCCTCGGAAAAGACCTGAGTATCGCCGTCAAAGATTTTAAGAATATACGCGTCAAACTCTTCAACGGTAAGCTTGGATTTTATATTCACAGTACCATTATCGATATCGGGCAGAAGCTTAAACGATTCAATTCTCGCCTCGCTGACGCCTTCAAGCCAGACCGTCTGCCAGATACCTGAGGTTGCCGTGTACCAGAAGCCATGAGGGTGATTGTCCTGCTTGCCTCTCTGCTGCCAACCGGATTCCGTCGGGTCGTAAACACAGACGTTTACGGTGTTTTCACCGTCAACGAGATAATCTGTTATATCAAAGCCGAACGCGCAGTAGCCGCCGGTATGATTGCCGACCTGTTCTTTGTTGACGTAAACCTTGCACTGCCAGTCAACGGCCTCAAAATGAAGAATGATTCTCTTACCCTTCAACGCTTCGTTAACGGTAAACTTCT
>JAEEUJ010000123.1 GCA_016290515.1 Clostridiaceae bacterium | reverse complement strand
GATAAGTCCCCTTGCAGGAATCTTGAATTCAAGGTGCGTTGCGCCTCCCTGACGGGCGCCCATATTCTCGAGCTCGCCGCGGCGTGAGCCGATTTTCTGCATAACCGTTCCAACGTATTCCTCAGGGACCTCAATAATAAGCAATTCAATAGGCTCAATGAGCTTTCCGTTTTCATATTTGGTAATAACCTCGGGTCGCGAAACCTGGAATTCATATCCCTGACGTCTCATGTTCTCTATGAGAATTGAAAGGTGAAGCTCGCCTCTGCCCGAAACCTTGAAGCAGTCGGTCGAATCGGTTTCCTCAACGCGCATACTTACGTTAGTCTCAACCTCTTTGAAGAGTCTGTCTCGGATATTACGCGAGGTAACGTACTTACCCTCCTGACCGGCAAAGGGGCTGTCGTTAACCATAAAATTCATTGAAATCGTAGGCTCGTCAATCTTAACGAACGGCAGCGGCTCTATATGCTCGGGATCGCAAATTGTTTCACCGATATTGATATCGGCAATACCCGTAACGCAGATTATATCTCCTGCAGCAGCAGACGGAACCTCTACTCTTTTAAGTCCCTCAAACTGATAAAGGCGGGAAATTTTAACGTTTTCCTGCGAGCCGTCCTGCTTACAGAGAACAACCTTATCGTTAACCTTAAGCGTACCGCGCTGAATTCTGCCTACGCCTATTCTGCCTATATAATCGTCATAGTCAAGGCTTGAGAAAAGGCACTGCAGGGGCTCGTCAACGTCGCCTTCGGGAGCTTCAATTTCCTTAAGGATAGTATCAAACAGCGGTCTCATATCCCCGCTTCTGTCGTCGGGATTAAGTGACGAATATCCGTCTCTCGCAGAAGCATAAACTACGGGGAATTCAAGCTGATCGTCGTTAGCGCCCAGCTCAATAAACAGATCAAGCACTTCATCAATAACCTCTGCAGGTCTTGCGCCCGGTCTGTCAATTTTATTGATAACTACAACGGCTTTCTTGTTAAGCGCAAGCGCCTTTTTAAGCACGAAGCGCGTCTGCGGCATACATCCCTCAAAAGCGTCAACAAGAAGCAAAACACCGTCAACCATAGTCAGTATTCTCTCAACCTCACCGCCGAAATCGGCATGACCGGGAGTGTCAACTATATTGATTTTAACGCCGTTATAGTGAATAGATGTGTTCTTTGAAAGAATTGTAATTCCTCTTTCTCTTTCGAGGTCGTTTGAGTCCATAACTCTGTCGGCAACGACCTCATTCTGTCTGAAAATGCCCGACTGCTTGAGAAGCTCGTCAACAAGCGTAGTCTTACCGTGGTCAACGTGGGCAATTATTGCAATATTTCTTAAATCTTCTCTTCTCTTCAAAATGTTCACCTTAAATCCTGTAATTTATAATTCATCTGCCATATTCAGCAGAGTCTGCATTCTGTGGTTAACTCCCGAACGCGATAACGGAGGCTTCAGCTGCTCGCCTATCTGTTTTAACGACATATCGGGATTATCGAGCCTCAGCTGAGCAATTTCTTTAAGCTGAGGATTGAGTCTCGAAAACCTGCCGAGCTTCTTCAGCTTTTCAATTGCGTCAACCTGACGCATTGAAGCTTCAAAAATACGGTCAAAATTGGCGTTTTCGAAGTTCATCTTACGGTTAACATTGTTTCGTATCTCTTTAATTATCTTAACGCCCGTGTATTCAAGTACGCTGTCGTTAGCGCCCATATACGTAAGAAGGTCAAGTATCTCTTCGGAATCCTTGAAATACAGTATATAGCTGTTGTTGCGCTTAATTTCCTTGGCAGACATATCCGCCTCGCCGAAAACTCGTAAAAGGTCGGAGTGGAGCGAATAAGGAACGTTAAATTCTATATGATAGTTCTTTTCGGGATCGTTGATTGTACCGCAGGCAAGAAACGCACCTCTCAGGAATGCGCTCAGGCAGCACTCGTTTGCAATATTTGCCCAGTTAATGCGTCTTGAACGCTCGTTGCCCGTAAAGCCGAAGGCTTCGAGTATCTTCTGTCTCTGTTTTTCACTGTTGACAACTACCTTGCATTTTCCGCTCTGCGATTTTGTCATTTCAACACTGTCGAGCGAAAGCCTTTCGGCAACCTGACGGTATTTATCGGCAACCGCTTCATTCTCGGTATTAAGGTACATTTCACGCTTTGAAAAGGTCTTTGCAAACAACATTAAGCCGTACATTTCAGCTAAGCTGCAGCACGGCTTGATATCGGTAATATTCAATAATTCGTCCTTAATCTGAGAAGAAAATGACATAAACTTACCTTGTAATATCTCTGTGGAATACCGTTACGTCGGAACCCTTTTCAAGCAGATGCTTGTTCATAAGCTCGGCAAATACAACCGAACGGTGCTTGCCTCCCGTACAGCCGACGGCAATTGTCAGCTGGCTCTTGCCTTCCTTCATATAAAGCGGAATCAGAAAATCGACTAAATCATAAAGCTTTCTCTCAAGCTGCTGTGCCTGATCGAATTTCATAACAAAGTGTTTTACCTCGTCCTCCAATCCCGTGTGGTCCTTAAGCTCGGGAACATAGAAGGGATTGGGAAGACAGCGAACGTCAAACACAAGGTCTGCTTCCTTCGGAATACCGTATTTGAAACCGAATGAAATCGAATAAATCTTAAGCGAGCTTGAAACATTCTTCAGGAAAAGATTGACAATTTTTTCCTTGAACTGCGAGTTCATAACGTCGCTCGTATCGATTATGTAATCGGCATTCTGCCTTGCGGTTAAAAGAACTTCCCTCTCCTTAGTTATTGCGTCAATAATTGAAGGTGAACTGAATTCATCGGAAAGCGGATGCTTTCTTCTGGTTTCCTGATAACGGCGCATGATAACCTCGTTATCGGCGTCGATAAACAGAACCTTAATATCTACGTTTTGCGATTTGAGGTCGTTTAGTATATTGAACAGCTCGTCGAATTCACCGCCGAGTCGTATATCGGCAACGAGCGCAACTCTGTCGCGGTGTTCGTGAGAATCAAGACAGAGCTGAACAAAGGTCGGAATAAGCTTGGGAGGCATATTGTCAACACAGTAAAAGCCTATGTCCTCCATAGCTTCAACTGCACGTGATTTACCTGCACCCGACATACCGGTTACAATTACTAACTCCATACGCCTTCCCTCTTTTCTTATCCTAAAAACTTAACTTCAGGTTCGAGCATAACGCCCTTTTCGTCATAAACTACCTTCTGTATATGCTTAATGAGCTTTTTTATATCCGAGCTTGTAGCGCCGCCTTTGTTGATAACAAAGCCAGCGTGCTTTTCGCTGACCTGAGCTCCTCCTACCGTAAAGCCCTTGAGTGAACACTGCTCAATCAAAGCGCCTGCAAAATAACCTTCGGGTCGCTTGAAAGTGCTGCCTGCGCTCGGATATTCAAGCGGCTGCTTTGCTTTACGCTTACCGAGGTTTTCATCCATCAAAGCTTTAATATCGCTGTAATCAGCCTTTTTAAGCTTTAACACAAGCTTTGTAATAACATAATCCGAATTTGAATAAGCACTCTTACGGTAGCCTAATTCAAGTTCATCGCCTTCAAAGCTGCCTTCTTCGCCGTTGGAGTCAAGATGCTCGCACTTTACAAGCACGTCTTTCATCTCGCCGCCGTATGCGCCCGCATTCATATATGCCGCGCCGCCTGCAGTTCCGGGTATGCCGTAAGCGAATTCAAGACCCGACAGTGAATGCTCCAGACAGAACATA
The DNA here is from genome assembly GCA_016290515.1 of Clostridiaceae bacterium. GTDB lineage: Bacteria > Bacillota > Clostridia > Oscillospirales > Acutalibacteraceae > Fimenecus. Next base: position 1,926 of record JAEEUJ010000123.1, on the reverse strand, counting down.
CACAGAGCCTTCATTGAAGCTCCTGCTTCGGCCTCAACGGTGGTTTCGTCAACAAGTCTTATATCGGAATAGTTATTCGAAAGCCTGACAACTACTCCCGATAAACCATTATCGGAAACAAGGATATTGCTCCCGTTTCCGATAATATAAGTCTGAATGTTATTACTCTTACAAACCTTGAGAATAGACTTGAGCTGTGTAGTATTGTCAGGATATACCATCATTTCGGCATTGCCGCCGGTTTTGAAGCTTGTTTTCAAAGCCATAGAAACATCAGTCTCATAGTGAATACCAAGCTCTTTTGCGGTTTTCTCAACAATATCAGTCACACTCATACCTCTTATTCGTCAAGAAGCGCTGCGCCGATAACACCGGCGTCATTACCGAGTCTTGCGGAGCAAATTCTCGTCTGATCCATAGTGTGAACGGAATATCTTTCCTCGGCAACAATCTTTCTGACGGGCTCAAGAAGAGTTTCTCTCTCAGCTCCGATACCGCCGCCTACGCAGAGGACGTCGGGCTGGAAGGTATTAACGATATTGGTAATACCGATACCGAGATAATGTATATACCAGTCTACTACGGACTGACCTGCAGCATCTCCCGCTCTCATAGCGTCGAATGCGGTCTTGCCGTTGGTGTTTTCGATATCGCCGTCAACTATATCCCACATCTTTGAATCCTTGTTTTCGTTCATAACCTTCTTGGTCTGACGGATAAGAGCAGTAGCTGAGGAATAAGCCTCCCAGCAGCCTTTTCTGCCGCAGGTGCAGGGTTCGCCGTCGGCTACTATAACCATGTGGCCCATCTCACCCGCTGCGTCGTTACAACCGAGAAGTATCTTACCGTTAACTACTATACCCGTTCCTACGCCCGTACCGAGAGTAACGGCAACGAAGTTCTCAACGCCGTCGCCCGCACCGGCAATTGCCTCGCCGAGGGCCGCGCAGTTAGCGTCGTTCTCAAGATAAATGGGCTTGTCAAACTGAGACTGTAAAATATCTCTTGCGGGAACATTGTCAAAGCCGAGGTTGTTGGCATACTCGATTACGCCGAACTGCTTGTTAACAGAACCGGGAGTACCGATACCGATTGAAAGCACATCGTCAAGAGTGATGTCGGCATCCTCAACTGCAAGATTGATTGCGGTTGCGATGTCATTTATAATCTCCCACGACGGACGCGGGCAAGCTGTAGGTGCAGTGCCTCTGCCGACGATTCTGTAATACTCATCGACTACGCCTGCAACAATGTTTGTTCCGCCTAAATCAACGCCAATTCTGTACATAATAGCCTCCAAAAATTATATTTTGTAATATTAAAAACTTAATAGTTTTGCCAGATTTCAACCTCGTCCTCACGGGGTTCGGTGTCCTGAATTCCGAGCTGATGCAAAAGCTCGTTTGCCGCGTTATAGCCCATTTTCTTCTGACGGTTGTTCATAGCCGCGACCTCAATAATAATCGCAAGGTTACGTCCGGGCTTAACGGGAACAACGGTAAGCGGTACCTTGACGTTCATAATGTTGATATACTCATTGTCAAGTCCCATACGGTCATAAACCTTTTCGGAGCTCCACGGCTCAAGTTGAATGACCATATTGATTTTTTCCGAGAGCTTGACGGCGCCCATACCGAAAATACGTCGTGCATTAATAATTCCGATACCGCGAAGCTCAATAAAATGCCTTATATTATCCGGCGCGGAACCGACAAGAGTTTTAGAGTTAATACGTCTTATCTCAACCGCGTCGTCAGCGATAAGTCTGTGGCCTCTCTTGATAAGCTCAACGGCAGTCTCGCTCTTACCTACGCCGCTGTCACCGATAATCAGTACGCCTTCGCCGTAAACCTCAACGAGTACGCCGTGTCTCGTTATACGGTCGGCAAGCTCAGTACCGAGGTAATTGATAAGCGCCGACATACA
>JAEEUJ010000122.1 GCA_016290515.1 Clostridiaceae bacterium | reverse complement strand
TTTACCATGTATAAAACACATCCTTATCTGGACGTTCCGAAGAACAAGCTGTTTGATGATATGACGGCGGGCAACGAATATATAACCCTGCTTTCCTGCGGTCATCAGCACAGTAATAATATGTGCTCATTCTATGAGGGCAGGTGGTATCAGTTAAGCTCTGTCAGCGGATACAGCGCAGGCAGGCACGATTTCATTATTCCGTCCGTAACGTTTACAACCATTGACGTTACCGCCGATAACATTAAGGATATGTATTCTTTTAAGCAGATTTCGGAGCAGGGATAGTGTTAAACGGGCGGGCACAGAGACCCGCCCCTACGCATAAAAAACAGCAGACCGAAAGGTCTGCTGTTTTGCTTTGTAATTGAATTTTAATCTTCAAATCCGTTGGGATTCTGCGACTGCCAGCGCCACGAATCCTCGCACATTTCCTCGATGTCGCGCTTTGCTTCCCAGCCGAGAACCTCCTTCGCCTTTGACGGGTCGGAATAGCAGGTTGCGATATCGCCCGGACGGCGGTCAACTATCTTATAGTTAATCTTTACGCCCGTCGCCTTCTCGAAGCCGTTGATGATGTCAAGAACACTGTAGCCCTTGCCGGTGCCGAGATTGAAAATCTGAACGCCCTTTTTGCCTTCAAGTATGTTCTTAACCGCCTTGACGTGACCGTCGGCGAGGTCAACGACGTGAATATAATCTCTCACGCCCGTGCCGTCGGGGGTGTCGTAGTCGTTGCCGAAAACGGAAAGGCAGGGGAGTCTGCCGATGGCAACCTGAGTTATGTAGGGCATAAGGTTGTTCGGGATGCCGTTGGGATTTTCGCCGATTCTGCCCGACTTGTGAGCACCTATCGGATTGAAGTAGCGAAGCAGGGTTGCGTTCCATTCCTCGTCCGCCTTGCAGATGTCCTCAAGTATGATTTCAATCATATACTTCGTCGTGCCGTAGGGGTTGGTCGTGCCGCCCGCCTTCATAGTTTCCTTTAAGGGCGAGACGTTGTTCATACCGTAAACCGTAGCCGACGAGCTGAAAACGATATTCTTGCAGCCGTTGTCACGCATAACCTGACAGAGTTTTACGGTGCCGCCGATATTGTTGTCATAATATTCCATCGGCTTGCGGCAGCTTTCGCCGACCGCCTTTAAGCCCGCAAAGTGAATGACTGCATCAATCTTGTTTTCCTTAAAGATTTTGTCCATGCCCTCGGAGTCGCGGATGTCGCACTCATACTGTTTGAAATCCTTGCCTGTAAGCTCTCTTACGCGGTCAAGCGACTTGGGACTTGAATTGTAATAGTTGTCAACGACTACTATGTCGTAGCCTGCATTGAGAAGCTCAACGCAGGTGTGCGAGCCGATAAAGCCGGCTCCGCCCGTTACAAGAATTGCCATTATATTACCCTCCTGAATATATTATTCCGCTGTGTTTTCTTTTTCGAGTATGGTGCCCGGATAGTACTGGTCAAGTATGCCGTTGTACTTCTTGCCGTTCAATGCAAGTCTGTCGGCTCCGAACTGGCTCATTCCGACGCCGTAGCCCTGACCGTAGGTGGTAATGGTAAAGCTCTGGCTGTCGGGATTGTACTTAACGCTGAATGCGGGGGAGGCGAGCTTCTTGGAAGCGAGAATGTCATATACAAACGTCATACCCGAAACTTCCTTCTCGCCGACCTTGATCTTTTCAACGTAGCCTGCGGTGCCGTTCATCGCACCGTCGTGAGCAATAACCTCAAGCCAGGTTGCCGCATCCTCACCGAGAGTGATTGTCGAGTCGTAAGCCTTGACCGCGTTCATAAGCTCCTCGGCGGTAACCTCAACCTCAGCCTTGAAGCCGTCTCTCTTCTTGTCGGAGGTGCTAAGCGCGCCCTGAAGATAATCAAAGTGCTTGCCGAAGATAAGGTCGCTCGAAGCGGTCTTGCCCGCCGACATTCTGTGGAAGGGCGTGAATGCAACCTCTTCGCCGAAGCGCAGATACTCGCCGAATACCTCGTTTACAAGGTCATAGGTTTCCTGAGGATAAGCGTCGTCAATTACGATATTATCGATAACCCAGTCGGTGTTTCTGTACTTAAGATAGGTGTAGGCAACAACAGCCTGCGCCTTGATTGCGTTGTCGGTAAAGCTTGAATCCATCTCGGCAGCAACGATACTCGCTATTGCCGCCTTTGCCTCCATCTCAACGCCGTTGACCGTGATGGTCTTGGGCGCGTAAACGGGCTGTTCTGCTGCCTCGGTCGTGGTGGTGTCGTCCTCGGTTATTGCGCCCGCCGTGGTGGCTTCGGTGGTGGTTTCGGGAGCCTTCTTGGTATCGTTCATAACGCCGTTTTCAAGCTCGTATCTGATAAGCTCGGAGAGCGGCATAGCGTCGATTACAACGGGAGGCTCTGTGGTGGTCTCGGGAGCCGCCGTTGTAGCTTCGGTGGTGGGTTCGGTGGTTGTTTCGGGCTCAATGCCGTTCTTATACTTGATAAAGAACATAGCGCCTACTGCGAGCGCCGCGGCTAACAGTACGCAGGCAACCGCGATAATTATCTTGGTTGATTTCTTCAAGCCCTTCCTGTCGGGAGCTTCCTCCTGCGGAATTTCAATGCCGACAGAGGAGTTGCCCGAAGTCTTTTCGGCTATGAGCGCGAAAAGCTCCTCAGCCGCGCCGTTAACAAACTGCTCATCGGTTTCGTCCTCTTCCTTGTAAAGCTTTCTTACAAGTGCGGACTTGTCGGTAGCAACAGCTATGCAGATATAGTCAACCTCTTCCGCGGTGAAAATGTCGGAAATGCAGGCGCCGAAGTCAGCCTTTGAAAGGCCCTTCGCGCTTCTCGCCATCTGCGCGGTATAGTCGGTGACGTTGTAGTCGCCCCTGTCCTCAATATGGGGAGTGAATACGAAATGCTCGTCAAAGCCGTCGAAGCCTTCGCCGAACTGCTTGAGCACCTCTGCGTTTGCGTTCGCATTAACCGCGATAACGGTACCCGATTCCTTGAGCAGATTGAGCGTTCTGAGGGCTACCTGCTTTTCATTATCGGTGATTGCCGAAGCGGGAGCTTCCTCAACCGGAGTTTCCTGCTGCTGAGGCTTTTCCTCTTCCTGCGGCATGGGCGTAACGTAACCGCTCGTGATATAGGGGACAAGTCCCTTCTTGACTACCTCGTCGGTATAACGCTCGTCAATGGGAAGCACAACTATACTCTGCTTGCCCTTTTTGACGGCAAAGCCCGAATTAACGCCGTCGTCGGTCGGGAATACAACCGCATCCTCGGGGAACAGCACGTTTCTGTGCGCCGCGTCCTCGTCAAGGCTGAGCGATGCAATTCTCTGCTCTACGAGCGCGTTTGCCGTCGCCTTAAGCGAGAGGGCGCTCATAAGCTTGAGCTTGGTCTTGTTGTAAATCGGGGAGGAAACGGCAATGACAATAAAATCGTTTTTCTTCAGCGCGCCCGAAAGCTCAGCGAAAAGAGCCTTCAGCGAGGTGAATTCCTCGAAATTCACGTCCTCATCCGAGAAGCTGTTAAGGTTGCTGACAACCTTTATTCTCGCCTTGAGCGGAATTTCCTCGCCCTCTTTTTTGAGTAAAAACAACCTCATATCCATATACATACCACCTTATATATTTTCTGAAATTATAAACTTATTCGGGATACCAGCGCTCCGCGTCGGCGTATGGATTTTCCATACCCTTGTTGGAATACCATATCTGCGGGTAGTGCGGGTTGCCGTTGGTAACGGCGAAGGTCGTGTCAATGTCCTGCGTTTCGCCCATTCTGAGCATTCTGCCGACAACAACAAGGCGCGCGTCGGTGAACTCATACGTGCAGGTAGAGAGCGTCAGAAGCTTGTCGGCCGAGTTTATATCAACGCCCGTCGTGTAGAGCTTGCGCTCGTCGAGCGCCTTGATATAGGCTTCAAAGTTTTCGGTGCTCGCAAAATCGGTAACGGTGTAATTGAAGATATAGCCGTTGTCGTCCTGCTCGCGTGAATTGGTAATAAACACGGCATAGACCTTGAAATAAAACGTCTCGTACAGAGTGTCGAGCTTTAGTATCGGCGACTCAAGGAAGCCGTTCAATTCCTTATACTTGCTCAGCTCCGCGAAAATCAGACCGTCGGACATGTGATGTCCGTAGATAATGGTGTTCTGATTCAAAAATCTCGCGTCGTTGCGGTAATCCATAAACGGACAGCCGTAGCGGCTGTAATTGCCGTAGAAATCCTTTTTAAGATATTCGCTGTTATTGGTTGACTGTACAACCTGAACGTCAACGCCCGAGTTCGGTATGCTCAGCCAGCCTGCAAGCTGACGGTTGAGCGCGTAAAGATAAGCGTATTTAACGGACATACCCTCGGGAACAGTTATATTCGGGTACTTGGCGCGGAATTCCTCCCAGAGTCTTTCCTCCTGCTCGGCGGAATCGGTCTCGATAATCTGATTCGAGATACTGCGCTGTGCCTTCTGTGTATTCTTTGACTGAACGTACAGTACGCCGAAGGCAATTGCACAGCCGACAAGCGTAACCACGGAAACGTCGGCTACGATTTTTCTGATAATTTCGCTCTTTTTGTCGCCCTTTGAGGGGAATATCTTTTTGCGCCAGGCTCTGAATATCTCATCAAAGGTGCGCACTTTTTTGCGTTCTTCCGCTTTTGCGTTGAAATCGGAGTACTTCTCAATTTCCTTATCCTCGGACTCACGGTCGTTCTGGAAGGGATTTTCGCTTTCAACAAGGTGCTGCTCACCCTGATACTTCGAGCGTCTTGTGGTCATTTCCTCGGTCACGTCGGACTCAGAGGTGTTTTTTAATATATCGGCATATACGTCGTCGGAAAGCGTGGCCTCGGGCAGAGTCATCTGCTCCTCGTAATCGGTATATACGCTCTCGTCTATTTCGTTTTCAGCCTCGTTTAAGAAATCTTTTTCAAAATCGCTCATCAGTATTCAACTCCTTCGGGATACCATCTCACGGCATAGCGGTAGGGATTGTCCTGACCGTGAGCGTCGTACCAGATTTGAGGATGTCTGGGATTCGGATTATAGATAGCCTGAGCCGTCTGCACCTCTTCGCTCTCGCCCTCGCGCACAAGGCGCGCAACGACGACAAAACGCGCATTGGTCTCACCGTGTCCCTTTATATCCATATCTCTCGTGCAGGTTGAGAGCGTGAGTATCTTATCCGTTTTGACGGTATCGACGGTTGTGAAGAACAGCGAGCGAATAAGAAGTTCCTGATAATACTCCTCAAAGCTTTCGTCCGTCATAAACGGGTAAATGTAATTGATTGCGTAATCGTTGTCGTCCTGCGGCTCCGCATTGGCAAAGAACACGGAAATGATTTTCCACTTGTAGTTGTGATAAATCGTGTTGAACTCGATTACGGGATTCTGCTTATAGAATTCAAGGTCCTTGTACTTTTCAAGGTCCGAGAACATAGTTCCGTCAAGATTGTTGTGTCCGTACAGTATGGTGTTTTTGCACAGCTCGTCAACATGGTCGCGGTAGTCCATAAAGACCGTTCCGCGGATGTCATATTTTTTGTCAAGCCCCTTGTGCAGATAGAACGCGTTGTCGCGCGCCTGAACAACGGGATGGTCAATGCTTGTGCCGGGCACTCTTATCCAGCCTACGAAATCGCTGTTCTCAGCGACAAGGTTGCGGTATTTCTCAAAAATACCGTCGGCGCCGACTGCGTTGTTGTCCTCGTTTACACTGACTATGTCCGCAAGCT
>JAEEUJ010000011.1 GCA_016290515.1 Clostridiaceae bacterium | reverse complement strand
CTGGGTACGGGCATCGGCGACGAATTCGACATTGAAAAAATCCGTTATCTCAAGATAGTTATTATGGCGGATGCCGACGTTGACGGTCAGCATATCAGAACACTGCTTCTGACCTTCTTCTTCAGGTATATGCGTCCGCTTATAGATGAGGGCTATGTTTACATAGCTCAGCCGCCGCTTTTCAAGCTTTCAAAGGGCAAGCGTCACGAATACGCCTATTCCGATGAGGAGAGAGATAAGCTCATAGAGGAAATGGGCGGCAGCTGCGACGTTCAGCGCTATAAGGGTCTCGGTGAAATGGATCCCGAACAGCTCTGGGAAACAACAATGGATCCTGCAACGAGAATTATGCTTCGTGTTACGCTTGAGGACGCAATGGAGGCGGACGAAACGTTTTCGATACTTATGGGCGACAAGGTTGAGCCCAGACGTGAATTCATTGAGAAGAACGCCAAGTACGTAAAGAACCTTGATATATGACAGTGAGGTAAAACGATGGCAGATAAGAACAATCACAATCACAATTTAGGAAACTATGTGCCGCTTGAACAGCAGCACATAGTCAACGTTGAAATCAACAAGGAAATGAGAGGCTCATTCCTTGACTATTCGATGTCCGTTATAACCTCACGTGCGCTTCCCGACGTAAGGGACGGACTCAAACCCGTTCACAGAAGAATACTCTATACTATGTATGAGAAGGGCCTTTATCCCGACAAGGCCTACCGTAAGTGCGCCGATACCGTCGGTGCCGTGCTCGGTAGCTATCACCCCCACGGTGACGCTTCCGTTTATGACGCTATGGTCAGACTCGCGCAGACCTTCTCGATGAGATACGTGCTTGTTGACGGTCACGGAAACTTCGGTTCAATCGACGGCGACCCGCCTGCGGCTTACAGATACACAGAGTCAAGAATGTCGAAGATTGCCCTTGAAATGCTCACAAACATTGACAAGGACACGGTTGACTTCATGACCAACTACGACGACCGTCTCAAGGAGCCGACCGTCCTTCCGTCAAGATATCCGAACCTGCTTGTAAACGGCTCAACGGGTATCGCAGTCGGTATGGCTACGAATATTCCGCCTCACAATATGGGCGAGGTAATTGACGGCATCTGCACGCTTATCGACAATCCCGATGCTGAGCTCGAAGAGATTATGGAGCACATCAAGGGCCCCGATTTCCCGACTCAGGGAATTATTATGGGACGCGCGGGAATCCGCGCCGCTTATGCAACGGGCAGGGGAAAGATTACCCTGCGAGGCAGAGCGGAAATCGTTGAAAACGAGAAAACGGGCAGATTCCAGATAGTTATCACCGAGCTTCCCTATCAGGTCAACAAGGCAAGACTTATCGAGTCAATCGCCGACCTGCACAAGGATAAGAAGATTGAGGGCATGTCGGATATCAACGACTACTCCTCACAGCGCGGCGGCGGTATCAGAATTGTTATCGACCTCAAGCGCGACGCCAACCCGCAGGTTATACTCAATCAGCTTTATCAGATGACTCAGCTGCAGATTTCCTACGGTATAATTCAGCTTGCCCTTGTCAACGGCGAGCCGAAAATCCTTACTCTCAAGGAAATACTCGAACAGTACATTTCCTTCCAGTGCGAGGTTATCAGAAGGCGCACACAGTTTGATCTCAATAAGGCTCAGGCGAGAGAGCATATACTCGAAGGTCTCGCAAGAGCTATTGATATAGTTGACGACATCATCGCCACAATCCGCGCCTGCAAGGGCGGCAAGCCCGAAGCCAAGCAGGCGATTATGGATAAGTTTGATTTCGACGACCCGCAGGCAACGGCTATCGTCAACTTCCAGTTAGGTCAGTTGGCAGGTCTTGAAATCAACAAGATAATTTCCGAGCGCGACGAGTTGATGAAGAAAATCGAGGAATACCTTGAAATTCTCGGCTCCGAGCACAGAATCAAGGAAATTGTCAAGGAAGAGCTTACCGCTATCGGCGACAAGTATTCCGACGAGAGACGTACCGAAATCGTCAACGTCAGCGGCGAGGTTGATATTGAGGACCTCATTCCCGAGGAGGACTGCGTTTACACCCTCACAAATATGGGCTATATCAAGCGCCAGCCCGTTGCGACCTATCAGAGTCAGCACAGAGGCGGCAAGGGCGTCAAGGGTATGACCAGACGTGAAGAGGATTATGCTCAGACCATGTTCACCTGCTCGTCTCACGACTACATTATGTTCTTTACCTCAATGGGCAAGGTTTACAGACTCAAGGGCTACGAAATCCCCGAGGGCAGCCGTAACTCGAAGGGTATGAACATAGTTAACATTCTTCCCGTAACAAGCGAGGAGAAGGTTACCGCTATGATAAGAGTTCCCGACTTCAACGAGGAGGAGAACTTCTATCTCTGCATGCTCACAAGACGCGGCGTTATCAAGAGAACTCCGCTCAACGCTTATAAGAATATACGTAAGAACGGCATTCTCGCCATCAATCTTGACGAGGGCGACGAGCTCAACTGGGTTGCGCTGACCGACGGTACGAAGAAGGTTATGGTTGCAACCAAGAAGGGCTTCGCGATTACCTTCAACGAGTCGGATGCGAGAGTTATCGGCAGAACCGCAAGAGGCGTCAAGGCCATCTCACTTCGTCCCGAGGACGAGGTAACAGGTATGTGCATACTCGAGGAGGGCAAGAAGGTTCTTACGATTTCCGAAACCGGCTACGGCAGAAGAAGCGAGATTTCCCAGTACCGCATCCAGAACAGAGGCGGTAAGGGTATCACGAACTACAAGACCGCGCTCTACGGCGACGTTGCCGAGGTTTCGATGATTGACGACGATCAGGATATCATCATTATCGCTTCCGACGGAATTATTATAAGAATAAGGGCAACCGACATTTCGACCTTCTCAAGAACCTCAAAGGGCGTTCGCGTTATGAGAGTTTCCGAGGGTGAAAAGGTTGTTGCGTTCTCGCTGGCTGACCACGATGAGGAAGAGGAACTCGCTACTGTTGAGGCTCCCGATGCCGAGGGAAATTCAAACGAGGCTGAGCCGTCGGCTGACGAATAATTCTTGAAAAATTACAGTTTTCTTAACAGTTTATTAATCTGTTGGTTCTATTCTTTAGAAAAACCCCGAAAAAAAGGATTGAATTATGCAATATCAATATCAGAACCCCCAACAGTATAATCAGAATCAGTACCCGCAGGGCGGTTGGCAGCAGCCGCCCTACGGATATTATGCCCCCGACCCGCGTTTCGAAGAAATCAGGAGGGAAAGAAAAAGAATTTCTCTGATTTCCGGTCTCTGCGCGGCAGCGATACTCGCGTTTCTCGGTCTGAGCTTTTTATTAAGCGGAGTGCTGCAGGTATCTTTACCGACTTTCGAGCAGTTGTTACTTAACGATTCGTTATTCAACGAGGCGCTGAATATGGTTTCCTCGGCGGTACTGATTTTCGTGCCGTTTCTGATTGCGTATCTTATACTCAGAAAGAAGAATTCGGCAGGGGAGCTCGTACTCGGAACACCGTATGATAAAAAGAACTTCCGGCTGCTTATTCCGATTGCGATTATGGTTTGCATTATCGGAAGCATAGCCACAAGCTATTTTTCCGAGTTCTTTTTATGGTTGTTCGGCATTGAGTTCGAAATGCCCGAAGACGTTTCCGATTACGGCAGCGTCAGCGGAGTGCTTATTTCACTGCTGTCTACGGCGGTTATACCCGCGTTTGTCGAGGAATTTGCGATAAGAGGCGTGGTTATGCAATCTCTTCGCCGTTACGGCGACTGGTTTGCGATAATTATGTCTTCACTTGTGTTTGCGCTTATGCACGGCAATATGATTCAGATTCCCTTCGCGTTTATCGCGGGAATCGGCATAGGCTATGCGGTTATCAAGACCGGTACAATGTGGACGGGAATCATTATTCACTTTATTAACAACGCTATTGCCGTTTTCAGCATGGTTGCCTATAACGGTCTGTCGGAGACCGGCTTTTCCGTGTTCACCGGCATACTTTACGCGGTTGTATTTTTAATCGGCATAGTCTGTCTTATCGCGTTTTCAAAGCGCAATCCCCGTATGCTTGAACTTTCAAAGGGCGAGTGCAGATGTCTTACGACGGGCAACAAGACCTCGCGCTTTATCATCAATCCGGTAATGATAGTTGCGATTATCATTCTCTGCATCGAGACATCAATGTTTATCAGCAAGAGTTAAGTATGAATAAAGAGGATTTTATGCGTCTTGCGCTTGAGCAGGCGAGGCTGTCGTTTGATGAAGGCGAGGTCCCCGTTGGCGCGGTAGTTACGCGAAACGGCGAGGTCGTTTCCGTCGGGCGCAACCGACGCGAATACGGTAAAAATGCGCTTTATCACGCCGAAATCGAGGCCATTGACGAAGCGTGCAAAAAGCTCGGCGGCTGGAGGCTGTGGGAGTGCGAAATGTACGTTACTCTTGAGCCGTGTCCGATGTGCGCGGGCGCGATAGTGAATTCAAGAATCAGAAAGGTTTATTTCGGCGCCAGGGACGATAAGAACGGCGCGGTTGTGTCTGTTATGCAGATGTTTGGTTTTCCCTTTACGCACAAGCCTGAATCTGAGGGCGGCGTTATGGAAAACGAATGCGCCGCAATACTTTCGGAATTTTTCAAAAAATTGAGAGATAATAAATAAAGAGGAGTTTGTTATGAGCGAAGGATGTACACACGATTGCTCGACCTGCTCGCAGAAATGCAGCGAGGAAAAAAAGGACCTGCGTTTACCGCAGAACGAGTATTCAAATGTTAAAAAGGTTATCGGCGTTGTCAGCGGTAAGGGCGGCGTAGGAAAAAGCACCGTTACCTCGATGCTGGCGGTTGCCGCTCAGGTAAAGGGCTTTCAGGCGGCAGTGCTTGACGCCGACGTAACCGGTCCGTCAATCCCGAAGGCGTTCGGAATTCACGACAGAGCAGAGGGTTCGGAGCAGGGACTTTTCCCGTCGGACACAAAGCTCGGCGTAAGAATTATGAGCGTTAATCTGCTGCTTGATCAGGAGGACGCACCCGTTGTCTGGAGAGGTCCCGTTATTTCGGGCGTTATCAATCAGTTCTGGCAGGAGGTTATGTGGGGCGACGTTGACTATATGTTCGTCGATATGCCTCCCGGTACGGGCGACGTTCCGCTGACGGTTTTCCAGGGATTACCGCTTGACGGAATCATTATCGTCACCACACCGCAGGATCTCGTTACGCTCATAGTCAAAAAAGCCTATAATATGGCGAAGCTTATGAATATTCCAGTTCTCGGAATTGTTGAGAATATGAGCTATTTCGAGTGCCCCGACTGTCATAAGAAGCATGAAATTTTCGGCGAGAGCAAAATTGACGAGATTGCAAAGGAGCTTGAGGTTCCCGTACTCGCAAAGCTGCCTATCGATCCGAAGACCGCTTCGCTCGTCGATAAGGGTGCGGTTGAGCTTGCCGACACCAAAATATTTGAGGGCATTATCGACGCTCTCGAAAAATAGCAAAAACACTAAAAACACCTGTATATTTGCAGGTGTTTTATCTTTTTTATCTATTGAATTGATATACATATAAATGGTATAATTTTAAGCGTGAAAATATATAGTTTCAAATAAATGGATTGGAGAAAAAGCAGATGGAAAATTTTGTCTTGGAAAGCCTTGATTACGTTGCATCGTGCGACAGCGCAATAGGCGAAGCTATGAAAAAGGAGCTTGCCCGTCAGCAGCGTAATATCGAGCTTATCGCCAGCGAAAACGTTGTTTCACCCGCAGTTCTTGCAGCAATGGGCAGCATACTTACAAACAAGTATGCCGAGGGTTATCCCGCTCACCGTTATTACGGCGGCTGCGAGGAGGTTGATGTCGTTGAGGACATCGCCAGAGACCGCGCAAAACAGCTCTTCGGCTGCAACTTTGCAAACGTTCAGCCCCACTCGGGCGCTCAGGCTAATATTGCCGCGTACTTTGCGGTGCTCGAGGTGGGCGATACCGTTATGGGTATGAATCTTGCCGAGGGCGGACACCTGACCCACGGCAGTCCCGTTAACCTTTCGGGCAAGTATTTCAACTTCGTTCCCTACGGCGTAAACGAGGACGGCTTTATCGACTACGACGAGGTAAGACGTCTTGCCGTTGAAAACAAGCCGAAGCTTATCGTAGCGGGCGCATCTGCATATCCGAGAATTATAGATTTTGAGAAGTTTGCCGCTATCGCAAAGGAAGTCGGCGCGCTTCTTATGGTTGATATGGCGCATATCGCAGGCCTTGTTGCGGCGGGACTTCATCCCTCGCCGATAGGCGTAGCCGATATCGTTACCACTACCACGCACAAAACTTTAAGAGGTCCGAGAGGCGGCCTTATACTTTCAAACGACGAGGAAATTGCAAAAAAGATTGACAAGGCTATTTTCCCCGGCACGCAGGGCGGTCCGCTGCTCCACGTTATTGCCGGCAAGGCGGTTTGCTTCGGCGAAGCGCTTAAGCCCGAGTTCAAGGCCTATCAGCAGAGAGTTATCGATAACTGTCAGGTGCTTGCAAACGGTCTCGTTTCAAGAGGCATGAAGCTCGTTTCGGGCGGCACGGACAATCATCTTATGCTCGTTGACCTTCGCAATATCGGCGTTACGGGCAAGGAGCTTGAAAAGAGACTTGACAGCGTATATATCACCGCCAACAAGAATGCTATTCCCAACGACCCCGAAAAGCCGTTTGTTACAAGCGGCGTAAGACTCGGCACGGCCGCAGTTACGACCAGAGGCTTTGTTACCGAGGATATGGAAAAGGTTGCCGAGTTTATCTATCTTGCCGCAACCGATTACGACGCAAAGCAGGATTATATCAGAGCGGGCGTCACCGAAATCTGCAAAAAGTATCCGATTTATAAATAACCGTTTTTCGGAGATGATTGAATGAAGTTCACGAAAATGCACGGAGCCGGTAACGACTATATCTACGTCAACGGCTTTGAGGAAACGATTAAGGACAGAAACGCCTTTTCAATAAAGGTCAGCAACAGGCATTTCGGCATAGGCTCGGACGGACTTATAGTCGTTGACCCGAGCAAGGTTGCCGACTGCAAAATGGATATGTACAACGCCGACGGCTCGCAGGGAAAAATGTGCGGCAACGGCGTGCGCTGCGTGGCGAAATTCGTCTATGACAACGGCATAGTCAACAAAGAGGACATAGCGATTGAAACCTTAAGCGGTATAAAGTATATCAAGGTCACCGTCAAGGACGGTAAGGTTGTCGCCGCAAGGGTAAATATGGGCAAGCCCATACTCAAGGCGGACGAAATCCCGACGAAATTCGAGGGTGAAACGGTTGTTAGTCAAAAACTGTCTATCGGCGAAAAGGACTATGACGTCACCTGCGTTTCAATGGGAAATCCGCACTGCATTTTATACGTTGACGACGTAAAAACGCTCGACCTTGAGAAAATCGGTCCCGATTTTGAGAATCACGAAATGTTCCCCGACAGAATAAACACCGAGTTTATTCACATTATCAGCGACACCGAGTTTGATATGAGAGTCTGGGAAAGAGGCTCGGGCGAAACACTTGCCTGCGGCACGGGAGCGTGCGCGGCGACGGTTGCTTCGGTCCTGAACGGTTACTGCAAGAGAAATACCGATATAAAGGTCAATCTTATCGGCGGTACGCTTACGGTCAACTGGACCGACGGCGGCGACGTTTATATGACGGGCCCTGCCGAAACGGTTTGCACCGGCGAAATTGACGAATAACGGGAGGATATTAATATGAAAATCAATGAAAACTTTCTGAAAATCGAATCGAGTTACCTTTTCTCGAACATCGCAAAAAGAGTACGCGAGTACACCGCGGCAAATCCCGAAAAGGCAAAGAATATTATAAGACTCGGCATCGGTGACGTTACGCTTCCGCTTGCGCCCGCCTGCATCGAGGCTATGCATAAGGCGGTTGACGAGATGTCAAAGGCTGAGACCTTCCGCGGTTACCCGCCCGAGTACGGTTACGATTTTCTGCTCAACGCCATTAACGACAACGACTACAAGGCGAGGGGAATCGACTTTGATATTTCCGAGATTTTTGTATCCGACGGTGCTAAGAGCGACACGGGCAATATAGGCGATATTTTCTCGCTCGACAACAGAGTTGCAATCTGCGACCCCGTTTATCCCGTTTACGTTGACACAAACGTTATGTCGGGCCGCTCGGGCGACAAGGTTGACGGCAAATGGTCGAACATTTACTATATGCCCTGCCTTGCGGAGAATGATTTCCTTCCCGAAATTCCTTCCGAAAAGGTTGATATTATCTACCTTTGCTTCCCGAACAATCCGACGGGCATGGCGATTACGAAGGATTATCTCAAAAAGTGGGTTGACTATGCAAACGCAAACAAGGCCGTAATCCTTTACGACTCGGCTTATGAGGCTTTCGTTACCGAGGACAGCGTTCCGCGTTCGATTTATGAAATCGAGGGTGCAAAGACCTGCGCTATCGAATTCCGCAGCTTTTCAAAGACCGCGGGCTTCACGGGCGTACGTTGCGGCTACACGGTAGTTCCGCACGACCTGCAGTTTGACGGAGTTGAGCTTAACAAATTCTGGGCAAGACGTCAGGCGACAAAGTTCAACGGCGTTTCATATATCACCCAGAGAGCTGCCGAAGCGGTTTATTCCGACGAGGGAAAGAAGCAGATTAAGGAAATTCTCGCCTATTATCAGAACAATGCGAAAATAATTTACGACGGACTTGCGTCCTGCGGCTTTAAGGTTTACGGCGCAAAGAATTCGCCCTACATCTGGCTTAAAACTCCCGACGGTATGGGCAGCTGGGAATTCTTTGATTTGCTGTTGAACGAGCTTCAGGTCGTAGGCACTCCCGGCGAGGGCTTCGGCCCCGCAGGCGAGGGTTACTTCCGCCTGACCGCCTTCGGCTCAACGGAAAACACACAGAAGGCAGTCGAGAGAATTAAGAATTATTTTTCGAAATAATGCCGGAAAACAAGTATCCAAAAAGGAAAGCGTTAAGGCTGCCCGATTATGATTATTCACAAAACGGTTGCTACTTTATAACAATAAGTGCTGACCGTAAAAGTTGGTTGTTTGGCAGATATAATGTAGGGGCGATTCACGAATCGCCCGTGCGCTTAACGAAGGATAAGTGTATAATTCTTAATGAGAACGGAAAAATTTGTGAACGCTATATCAAAAATATTTCACACAGATTTCCCGATGTTGAAGTAATCAACTATATTATTATGCCCAATCACATCCATTTACTTCTGATGTTCGACGGGGAACCTATACGGGCGATTCGTGAATCGCCCCTACGGAGTTTGCTGTCAAGGGTCACAGGTTGGTTAAAAATGAATATCAGTAAGGAAATACATCTCGCAAACAAAAGCGATGGAAAGGTTTGGCAGAGAGGTTATTACGACAGAGTAATCAGAAATCAACGTGAATTTGAAAACTGCTGGAACTATATTGAATATAACGCATTAAAAGAATATGCAAAAGGAGAAGCAAGATGAAGGATATTTATGAGAGTCCGCTCAATTCAAGATATTCGAGCAAGGAAATGAAATACATTTTCTCGCCCGATTTCAAATTCCGAACCTGGAGAAGGCTCTGGATTGCGCTTGCAGAGAGCGAGAAGGAACTCGGACTTGATATTACCGACGAGCAGATTGCCGAACTGAAGGCTCACGCCGACGATATCAATTACGAGGTTGCCGAGGAGCGTGAAAAGAAGGTCAGACACGACGTTATGAGCCACGTTTACGCTTACGGCGTTCAGTGTCCGACGGCAAAGGGTATAATTCATCTCGGCGCAACGTCCTGCTATGTTGGCGACAATACGGACGTTATTATAATGACCGAGGCTCTTAAGCTCACACGCAAGAAACTCGTTAATCTTATTAACTCGCTTTCGAAATTCGCGCTTGAATACAAGGACCTTCCCTGTCTTGCATATACTCATTATCAGCCCGCTCAGCCGACAACGCTCGGAAAAAGAGCTTCGCTGTGGCTTAACGATCTTGTGCTTGATATGGAGCTGCTCGAGTTTCAGATTTCGAGAATGAAGCTTTTAGGCTCAAAGGGCACGACGGGCACTCAGGCGTCGTTCGTCGAACTCTTTGACGGCGATGACGAAAAAATCAAGGCGCTTGACAAGAAGATTGCCGAGAAAATGGGCTTTGAGCGCTGCTATGCCGTTTCGGGACAAACCTATTCGAGAAAGGTTGACTACAACGTACTTTCGGTGCTTTCGTCAATCGCTCAGT
Organism: Clostridiaceae bacterium; assembly: GCA_016290515.1. Taxonomy (GTDB): domain Bacteria; phylum Bacillota; class Clostridia; order Oscillospirales; family Acutalibacteraceae; genus Fimenecus. Next base: position 15,181 of record JAEEUJ010000011.1, on the reverse strand, counting down.
CGGCATATAAATTCTCAAACGATTTAAGACTTTTACAGCACGAAAAAGAGGTCGAGGAGCCCTTTGAAAAGAATCAGATAGGCTCGTCGGCAATGGCATACAAGAGAAACCCGATGAGAAGCGAGAGAATCGGCTCGCTTGCGCGCTACGTAATTGCGGACGCAATCAATCCCGCAATTACCGCTTCAACCCAGTGGTTTGAAAGAACGCTCGACGACTCGGCGAACAAGAGAATCAGCGTACCCGAGGCATTCCTCGCAACCGATGCGATACTTGAACTGTACATAAACGTTGTCAGCGGTCTTGTCGTTTACCCGAAGATGATTGAAAAGCATCTTCTCGCCGAGCTTCCGTTTATGGCGACCGAAAACATCATGATGGCAGCCGTTAAGAAGGGCGGCGACCGTCAGGAACTTCACGAGAAAATCAGAGTTCATTCGATGGATGCGGGCAAGGTTGTCAAGGTCGAGGGCAAGGAAAACGACCTTATTGACAGAATTGCCGCCGACCCTGCCTTCGGTATGACGAAGGAGGAAATTCTCGCTCATATGAAGCCTGAGAATTTCGTCGGCAGAGCGCCTAAGCAGGTTGAGGAATTCGTTGAAAACGAGGTCAAGCCGATAATCGAGCGCTATAAGGATGAACTCGGTATCAGTGTAGAAATTAACGTTTAAGCAAATAGACGAAATTTGTCTAAACGTTTTTACGGAAAAGAAAAGGAATAAAAATCCATAACCGAAAAGTGGTATAATTATGAATTACACTAAGGAAAACTGTCCCGTCTGCGGCAAGCAGTTTACGGAAAACGATGACATAGCGGTATGCCCCGTCTGCGGAACTCCGCATCACAGAGAGTGCTATCTTGAGCGCAAGGAATGCGCCAACACGGCAAAGCACGCCGAAGGCTTTGAGTGGACACCGTCCGACGAGCCTCAGCTGCCGAACATTGAGCACAGCTTTAACGCCGGCGCGCACGAAAACGATAAAATCGTCTGCCCCTACTGCGGCAGGGCGAACGACGTAGGCGAGCCCGTCTGCGTTTCCTGCGGCGCCAGACTTTACGGCAACGCGCCCGAAAACAACGTTCCGTTTACTCAGGTTCCCAATTACGGCAATCCGAATGTTGTTCAGATTCAGCCGAACGACATCATAGGCGGGCACACCGTAGCCGACACGGCGGAATTTGTTCAGAGAAACGCGGAAAAATATATTCCTAAGTTTTATAAAATGGAGAGAACGGGTAAGAAGCTTTCGTTTAACTGGGCGGCGTTTTTCTTCAGCCCGTACTGGTTCTTCTACCGCAAAATGAATCTGATCGGCGCGGCGTTTATGATTGTTTCGCTCGCCGTTTCGGTTATCTGCACCACTCCGGGAGTGATTGCGGCAATGGAGCAGTTCAATAACGCCTATCAGCAGTTTATTTCGGGCAACGAATCAATAACACAGCAGCAGCTTAACGACCTGCTTATGAATTACCTGACAATGCCCGAAATGATGATTTCCTCAATTGCAAACTTTTTGCTTCATCTGGCGGCTGGAATTTTCGGCAATTTTTATTACAAGCAGAAGGTTAAAAAGGACATCAGCTGGGTTAAGGAAAGCGCAAACTCACCCGAACAGTACAGAATTCTGCTGTTCAAGCGCGGCGGCGTTTCGTTGACTATGGTTGTGCTTTCGGTTGTCGGTATTTACTGCCTTGAGCAGATTATTAGTATGGTTCTTCTTAAGATTCAGGGGGGAGGAATATAAAATGAAGAAAATTACGAAGGCTATTATTCCCGCGGCAGGTCTCGGAACCAGAGTTTTACCCGCTTCCAAGTCCGTGCCCAAGGAAATGCTCAACATTGTTGACAAGCCGGCTATTCAGTATATCGTCGAGGAGGCCGTTGCGGCGGGCATCACGGATATTCTGATTATCACAAACAGGGGAAAGGGCGTTATGGAGGACCATTTCGACCATTCCTTTGAGCTTGAAGCCAATCTCAGAAATAATCCTTCGAAGCAGAAGATTTACGAGGACGTTCTTTATCCCGCAAACCTCGCGAATATCTATTTCATCCGTCAGAAGGAGACTAAGGGACTTGCTCACGCAATACTTCAGGCGGAGAAATTTATCGGCGACGAGCCGTTTGCAATCCTTTACGGCGACGACGTTATCGTATCTCCCGAGGGCAATCCCGTTATCGGTCAGCTTATGAAGGCTTATGAAAAGTACGACGCGGGCTGCGTAGGTGTTCAGGAGGTACCGAGAGAGGACGTGCCGAAGTACTGTTCACTCGATATAACTCCGCTTGAGGACAGAATAATGCAGGTGCATAACATTATCGAGAAGCCTACTCCCGAGGAGATTATGTCCTGCTATTCGATACTCGGCAGAGTTGTTATGCCGCCCGAAATCTTTGATTTCATTAAGGAAACTCCGCCCGACAAAAAGAGCGGTGAGGTTTATTTCACCGACTGTATGCTCAAGCTCGCCGCGAAGGGCAAGCTCAACGCGGTTGACTTTGACGGCATTCGCTATGACATGGGTAACAAACTCGGCATAATGAAGGCTAACTGCGAGGTCGCATTGAACCATCCCGAAATCGGCGAGGACTTCAGGGCGTACATAAAAGAGTTGGCAAAGAATATATAATCTGATAAAAGAAAAAGCCTTCCGTGAGGAAGGCTTTTTTCAATGCAACCGCAGGTTGCAATTCATTGCCGCAGGCAATTCATGCACTGTGTGCAATTCATTCGAGCTTTGCGAGATTTCATTTTTTATGAATTAGCTTCGCCATGAATTACCTTCGGTATGAATTCTCGCTTCGCTCCATGAATTGAATTGCGTTGCAATTCATTGTCGACATCGGAGATGTCGACAAACTCCGATTTATAAAAAAAACGGGTGCATTTAAGCACCCGTAATATAATTCTTATTCTGCATCGGTGTCGGAAGCAATCTGCTCAACGTTCTTGAGCGCTTCCTCAGCCTTGAGTCTTGCCTCCTCAGCCTTTCTTGCCTTTTCCTCGGCTTCCTGCTGAGCCTTTTCAATGTCGCGCTTAATCTTTTCCTCGCGCTCGGCTTCCTTGCGTGCCTTTTCGGCGGCTTCCTTTTCGGCCTTCAGGGCTCTTTCGGCTTCCTTCTTGGCCTCGCGTGCCGCTTTTTCCTCAGCCTCCTTAGCCGCTTTCTCAGCTTCCTTAGCTGCTCTTTCGGCCTCCTTACGCGCCTTCTCTTCGGCTTCCTTCTGAGCCTTCTCAGCCTTTTCCTCAGCTTCCTTCTGCGCTTTCTCAGCTTCCTTGCGTGCCTTTTCCGCCTTTTCCTCAGCTTCCTTAGCTGCTCTTTCGGCATCCCTGGCTGCCTTCTCCGCGTCACGCTGAGCCTTTCTGGCTATTTCCTCGGCTTCCTTGCGAGCCTTTTCTCTGTCCTTGGACTGCTGATACTTTTCCTCTCTCTGCTCACGCTCGTGCTTGATCTCTTCCATATCGAGATTGTCCGTGCCGCCGTCGCGCCAGGTGTGTATAATCTCGGGAGCCTCGAATATTTCGTCAAGCTTCTTTATAAACGGAACGATATCGCCGAAATCAAGTGCGCGGTGGTCAAATACGATAGTGAAGGGGAGTACCTGACGGATTGCGATTTCCTTCTCGTCGTTCTCGTTTACAATTACAACGGGTTTATCCTGAACCGCGCCGACCGCTATCGCGGTAACCTGCGGCGGGATGATTTCAATAAGCGCCGCCGCGCCCCTCTGCTCACGGTAAACCGAGCCGATGTTCGAAATGGTAATCGAACCCTGCTCAATGTCGTGCTTGGTAAGACGGTCCGACTCGGGTATTGCCTCGTAAGCCTTCTTTTCCTTGCCTTTTAGCGTCTTAACCTTGTGCTTGCCCGTCTTTGAGCCGATAAGGCGCTGAAGCGTCTGCTTGATTTTGCCCTGACGAAGTCCCGTCAGCGTGTTGTCAAGCGAAACGTCGAACATAACCTCGTTTAAGTCGGTGTTCTTCATTCTGCGGTTGACGTCCTTGATATAGTCAACCATCTGGTTTAAGTTCTTCGACTCAAAATTGTGAAGATTAATCGTCATCATTTCGCCCGTGGGAAGTACCATAGGCATTGAAATATTGATTTCACTCAAGGTGTTGATAACGCCTCTTACGAATTTACGGTCAAAGTCGATATGTGCGTTCATCGCGGGGCACGCCTTGAGTCCTTCGCAGATAACCTTGAGCATAAGGGTATTGACGGTGATTTTGTTTTCCTTTTCAACACCCTCGTTGAGTCGTTTATACTCAATCATAAACTCGGTGACGTCAGGCTCATAGGTATATGTAACGTGGGGGATATTCTGCCAGGATTCAGTCGTCATATTAGCTACGATTTTACGCTGAATTCCGAAATGCTCGGTTTTAAGAATTTTCCTCTTTTCTTTTTTAGCCATTACTTTCCTCCTGAAAAAGTCTTGGTGAATACAGATTCATTATAATATAAAATAATTAAAAGTAAAATATTTTGGAACTATTTTTACAATATTTTAACAATTAATTCAAAAGCCCTTCGCAAAATGCGAAGGGCTGAAAGTCCGTAAACCCGTTTATTTAACCGCTGTCTTATCAATCCAGTCGATTACGTCCGAGATAACCTGCTCTTTATCAAGCTCGTTGAGTATTTCGTGACGGTCGCCCGCATAAAGCTTCATAAGCGTATTTGTGTGTCCCGTTTCCTTAAGCTGATCGAACACCTGCTTAACGCCCTTGCCATATGCGCCTACGGGATCGTCAGCGCCCGCGATAAGAAGCATCGGCAGCTCCTTGGGAACGGTGTTGAACCAGAGCTTTGAGGAAACCTGCTTAAGCACGGAGAACAGACCTACGAAGCCGTTTGCCGTGAAGCAATAGCCGCAGTATTCGTCGGCAATATATTTGTCAACGATTGCCGTATCCTTGGTCAGCCAGTCAAATTCCGTTCTCTGCTCGGTCTTTTTGTTATATGAACCGAAAGCCATTGAATTTAAGAAGCTTGAACGTACGTGGTCTCCCTTTGACTTCTCAAAATGCTTTGCAAGTGTAATTCCGATACCTGCCGCGGGATTCGGACCGGCAGTGCCGCAGAAGATTGCTCCGTCGATTTCGTGACCGTATCTGGCAGTATATTCACGTGCGAGGAACGAGCCCATCGAGTGACCGAAAATGATGAAGGGAAGTTCGGGGTATTCCTTCTTGGCGATTTCCGTCAGCTGCTTCATATCCTTTACGAGAGCATCATAGCCCATAGGTCCGAAGAAGCCTAAATCCTCCTTGGATGCAACGGACTTGCCGTGGCCGAGATGGTCGTTGATGAATACGGCGTAGCCGCGCTCGGCGAGTGCCTTGGCAAACTCAGCGTAGCGTGCGGAATGCTCAGCCATACCGTGAGCAATCTGAACAACGCCCTTGACATCCGAAAAGCTTGCGGGAACCGCGCTTGTGGCGTAGATGTCGCAAAGTCCGGAGGACGATTTGAAGCTGTATTCGTGAACTGTTAATTCCATATATAAGCCTCCTTAAAGCTATATATTAAACATCCTGTCTATTCTATCATATTTTGAAGGGTAATGTAACAATTTAAGCAGATATTTGTCGTTTTGCATAAAGCGGGAGAGCCTAAATTGTGCAAAAAAGCAACAAAACACAGCGGATTTTCCAGACTGCCCAAAAGGTGACAGAATTGCGCTTTCGGAAATTCGTAGCTGTACAAAGGTACCGCAGAGTTTCCGAAAGTGCAAAACGCCGAAACTCCTCGGTAACTCGATGTTACTGAGGAGTTTCTGAAAAATCATTTTATAAGCAATATTTTCGGTTTAAGGGAACAGTGACCTGTTCGTTAAACCGTTCTGAAAAATCAACCGGCGTGGTTATGGCTTCTTTTCGGCAGTCTTACATCTGAGGAGGCATGCCGCCCTGAGCGTTACCCGCCGCCATCATCTGCGAGAAGAAACCGGGCTTCTTCTGCTTTTTGGGCTTGTAGGGGGGAGGATTCTTAAGCTTTTCCTTAATCTTTTCGCCCTTTCCCGAAGCGAGATACTGATTAATAAGCACAACCAGCTCGTTCATATCGTCGCACATGTATTCCTTGGCTCTCGAGATAAGTCTTTCCTCGTTGTTCATTTTGCCGAGGATTGTAACTGCGATAACGCCCTGAACGTCCGAGGTGCCGTCCTCGAAGCACTCGTTAAGCGCCTTGAAAACCTTCTTCATTTCGGAGTCGCTGCCGTATCTGATAGTGTTAATAATAGGAGCCGCACCGTAATTCTCAAAGAATTCCTCCGCCAGAAGCTCGCCGTATTTGTCGTAATTCTCCTGATAATAGGGCTTGAGCTCGGGGTAGATAGCCGAGATACGGCTGGCAAGCGTGTTCGGATCATAGAACTGAGCGCCCGACTTGACCGCGGCCTTTGAAACCGTGGCAGGCTTCTTTGAGCCGCCCTGAGCGGAAGCTTTGGACGAACCGAACTTCGACTCGACGGTATCGTTGAACTCATTGCAGAGGGATTTGAGGTCTCTCTGGTCAAACTCGTCGAGGTTGAAGTAGTTGGCGCTTGCCTTCTTGAAGTCATCGTCGGTAGCCTCGTCGGCATTTACGTCGGTATAGTAGAGTATCGCCTGATTGCCGAAGATATCAACTCTGATTTTACCTTTGTCACCCGCGAAATCAACGTACGAATGCTCGCCGTCGGTAACTACGGGATCGTTTGCGTTTACAACGGCAAAGCCGTTTTCGCCCATAATATCCTTAGTGCCTGAAATTATGGCAGCAAAAGCTTCGTTTAATTGCATATCAAAACCGCCTTTTGAAAAATGTCGCTTAATAATATACCATAAGCCCGACAAAATATCAAGCAAATTAATAATTGATTAATATAAAAGTATATGATATTATATATTGAATACAAATTTTGGAGTGGTAGTTTTGAAGAAAGCACTTGTACTTTTCGGCGGCGTATCGAGCGAGCATATGGTCTCGTGCGTTTCGGCGAGTTACGTTATAAATAATATTCCCCGCGACAGATATGAGGTCTGCACCGTCGGTATCACTCTCGGCGGCGAGTGGTATCTCTACGAGGGACCCGTCGAGCTGCTGCCCGAGGATAAGTGGCTTGAAAGCGGTAAGATTACCAAGGCGGTTATTTCTCCCGACGCCAACGACTCGGGACTTATCGTTATGCGTGAGAGCGGCGTTGAGAAGATTAAGATTGATGTTGTGTTCCCCGTGCTTCATGGTAAAAACGGCGAGGACGGCACGATGCAGGGTCTGCTTGAATTAAGTGGTATCCCGTACGTCGGCTGCGATACGCTGAGCTCTGCGTGCAGTATGGATAAGGCGGTTACGAATACACTTGCGGACAACGCGAACATCGCCCAGGCAAAGTGGCTGTCAATTATCAAAGAGGACTATGTAAAAACGAAGGATGCCTTTCTGAAAAAGGCGGAGGATTATCTTAAATATCCGATTTTCGTAAAGCCCGCCAACGCAGGCTCGTCAGTAGGTATCTCAAAGGCTGCCGACAGAGCTTCGCTTGAAAAGGCCATGGGTGTTGCCTTCAGGGAGGACCGAAAGGTTGTACTTGAGGAATTCATAGACGGCTACGAGGTTGAGTGCGCGGTGCTCGGCAATTATGATGCGAAGCCTATGACCGTCGGCCAGATAAAGCCCGCCAACGAGTTCTACGATTACGAAGCAAAATACGAAAACGATGCAAGCGAGCTTTACATACCCGCAAGAATCACCGACGCTCAGCAGCAGGCGGTTAAGGACGCGGCTGTACGCGTTTACAATGCGCTCGGCTGTTCGGGACTTTCGAGGGTTGACTTCTTCGTCACCAAGACGGACGGCAAGGTTTATTTTAACGAAATAAACACCATGCCGGGCTTCACGTCAATCAGTATGTACCCGAAGCTCTGCGAGCACAGCGGTATTCCTTATGCTGAGCTTATCGACCGACTTTTCACACTCGCTGTCGAAAGGAAACAGAGATGATTGAAACCAACGCAACCCTTGCCATCAAGGGTACGCAGACCGCCGACGGTGAGACGGAGGTTACCGAGCTCAACGTTGTCGGCCGACTTGAAAAGACCGACAGGGGTTATTTAATCGAGTACACCGACTACGCCTCGGTTGACGATAACCGTACGGTGATTTCGTTTAATGAGGATACCCTTATTATGACCAAGCTCGGCGAGATAAATACCGAGATGCTTTTCAAGGAGGGTATGCGCACCAACTGCGACTATCAGACTCCCTACGGCAATTTTGAGATAGGCATCTATACGAATAAGCTTAGTATCAGAGCTGATAAAAAAGGTGCAAAGATAAAGCTTGAATACAATATCGACTTCAATTACGGCTTTGCCGCAGTGAATAAATTGGATATCAAGGCTGAATATACACAGACAGACAAGGAGACAAACAATGTCCTTATTAGTTAAGAAAACCGAAAAAGAACTTAAGACTCTTGTGCTTGACGCACTCGGCAGAGCTATTGCCGCGGGTGAGCTTCCCGGCGAACCGATTCCGGATTTCATTGTTGAAATACCGCAGGACAGGCTTAACGGCGACTATTCAACCAACGCGGCATTCGTCTGCGCAAGAGCTTTCAGAAAAGCGCCCAGACAGATTGCCGAGATAATTGAGAAACATATTGAGCTTACCGGCTCGTACTTTTCGACGTGTTCTGTTGCGGGAGCGGGCTTCCTCAACTTTATTCTGTCCGACGAATTCTACGCAGACATCCTTCTTGATATAAAGAAAAAGGGCGACGAATACGGCAGAAGCGATTACGGCAAGGGTAAGAAAATCAATGTTGAATTCGTTTCCGCAAACCCGACGGGCCCGATGCACATGGGAAACGCCAGAGGCGGCGCGCTGGGCGACTGCCTTGCGAGCGTGCTTGATATGGCGGGCTATGATGTTTCAAGGGAATTCTATATCAATGACGCGGGCAATCAGATTGAAAAATTCGGTCTCTCACTTGACATTCGCTATCAGCAGCTTTACAAGGGCGAGGATGCCGTCGAGCTTCCCGAGGACAGCTATCACGGCGAGGATATTATCGAGCGTGCGAAGGAATTTGCCGCAATCAACGGCGACAGCTATCTTGATAAGAGCGAGGAAGAAAGACGTGCGGCTCTCGTTGCTTACGCCATGCCGAAAAACATTGAAAAGATGCGTGAAAATCTTACGAAATACCGCATTGAATACGATACCTGGTTCCACGAAAGCGAGCTTCACAAGGGCGCAATCGACGAGGTTATAAAGATACTTTCCGACAAAGGCAGAACTTATGAAAAGGACGGCGCCGTATGGTATAAGAACGCTGAGGTGCAGACCGAACTTCTGAGGGCTGCAGGCAAGAGCGACGAGGAAATAGAAAAGCTCGAATTAAAGGATGACGTGCTTATCCGTCAGAACGGTAACCCGACCTACTTTGCTGCCGATATAGCCTACCACAGAAACAAGCTTGTAACCCGCGGCTTTGATAAGGCTATTGATATCTGGGGAGCCGACCATCACGGCCACGTTGCCCGTCTTAAGGGCGCGCTTGCGGCGATAGGACTTGACCCCGAGCGTCTTGACGTTGTGCTTATGCAGCTCGTTAACCTTAAAAAGGACGGCGAGGTTGTCAAGATGTCAAAGCGTACGGGTAAGGCAATCACGCTTGTCGATCTGCTTGAGGAAATTCCGATTGACGCGGTTCGTTTCCTTTTCAATATGCGTGAGCCCGGCTCACAGATGGACTTTGACCTTGACCTTGCGGTTGAGCAGTCGTCGCAGAATCCCGTTTATTACTGTCAGTACGCAAATGCGAGAATCTGCTCAATCCTTCGCAAGCTTGATGAGGACGGCGTGACGGTAAGAGATGCTCAAAAGGCTGAGCTTATGAAACTTACCGAGCCCGAGGAAAAGGAGCTTATCAGACATCTGTCGATGCTCACCGACGAGATTATACTTGCGGCGAAGAATTACGATCCTGCGAGAATTACGCGCTATGCGGTAACTCTGGCAACCCTTTTCCATAAGTATTATAATGCATGCCGTATAGGCGTCGAGGATGAAAGTCTTATGCAGGCGAGGGTAGAGCTCTGCAAATGCGTTAAGAGCGTTATGGCTAACATCCTGACCTCGTTCAAAATCACCGTCCCCGAAAAGATGTAATATCATAAACAACAAAAAGCAGGTAGTAATTTACTGCCTGCTTTTCTTTATACCTATAAGCTTTTTAATTGAATTCTACTGAATTCAACATTTTACAAAACGTTTCAAAATCGTATTCATCATCCTGAGGATTATCTATCAAAGAAATAAGTACTGATTCATCATTATCATTGTCAACCTCAATGAAATATACTATATGATTCTTTTCTTCCGGATGTGGCATAGTGTAAATATATCCTTCTTTGTTACCGTATTTGTATTCCATAGCTTTATCGTATTCGGGTATTCCGTATCTACCAACCATCAGCAGTGCAAAAGCCCCGATAGCTTTTCCCCATTCGCCAAATTTGACGTTACGAAAATCGTAAGTATGGGTAAATCTTTCCATATCAAATACGGTATTGAAATCGCCTTCATATTCTTCATCAAACAATTCTGAAAACTTCAGCAAATCACTCTTGAAGTCTTCGTTTGTATCATAGAAAGTATTGATTCTTGCTTTGTCATTTTCGTCGGGTTCATTACCGTCAATTGAGAACAGCTTTCCGTTTTCGGAATCGGACTCATACACCTTAAATTCTTTCGGAATGCTTATTTTTGCCTTGCCGATAATAATGGTTGAGTATTCGTCATCTGCAAATGAACAGTCATAGTATGTATATTCTGTCGGTGTTCTCTTGATATAGTCAGGAAGCGACCGATAAGTGATTTCAACAAGCAACGTCGGCCCGAACACTCCAACTGCAAGACAGACAGCCAAAACAATTATCCAAAAGATAGCGTCCGATAGCTTTGATTTGTTTTTCTCTTTTTCATCCTTTTTATTCTCAAACAAATCCAACCATTCCCGTTCCTTTATCAAGCAGAGAATATTTAAGAAAAGGAACGCACAAAGAATCATTATAGGGAAGTAAGCCAGTTTGCACAGAAAAGCAAAAGCAACCCCGCACCCTGAAGGTACAATTGTTGTATATTTTAAATTTGGCTTACCGATATATCCTCTCTTTAATGCAGCGAAGAGCCTTACAGTGAGGATAGCGTTTACAATTATAAAAATGACACCTAAACAAGAAGTGAAAAAAGCGGTGCGACCGTCACTTTCGGGATAAAAAAACTTGCCTAACTGCCCAAAAACAAGCAAGAAAAGGCTGAAGGTGAAAGTGCCTGCAGAACATATTATTATTCTCTTGATATCAATTCTTTCAGAAGCCCATCTGAATAGAAATGACAGTGCCACGCCGAGTGTTGAAAACAATATATAAATTACCCAATCCTTTTTTGTTACAGAAAGCAGTTCGCTGTCTGATTTAACAAAGGAAAGCGCAAACCGAAATACAATAATCGCTATGCTGAGAACGATACTCGACACGAACATACCTTTATTATCTTGTTCAAATTCTTTTATCTTTGAATCGTAAAAGCTACCGAAAAGCTTATTCTGTTCTGCCGACGAAGAACCGTTATTATTACCGTCAAAAAACTCGTCAATTCCGATTTCAAAATAATCTGCAATTCTGACCATCATATCAAGTCGCGGCATTGCCGAGCCGTTTTCCCATTTGGAAACGGCTTTATTCGACACGCCGAGTATTTCACCTAGCTTATCCTGAGTAAGACCTTTTTGTGTTCTCAATTCGGTCAATCTGTTGCCAAACTGATATTTATCCATAACGCCCTCCGTAGTCAAAAAGAAGATTGCAATAATGCTTTCAACATTATTTTATCAACTGCCCAAAAAGTATGCAAGAACATTTAAATAAAAAAGTATCGAATAAAAGTAGAAATTGAAAAACGAAACAGAAGACAGATTTCATTGAGAATTAACTTTGCTTGAGTAAAGGCACATTGTTGTCATTTTTACCAACTATTCACCGAAAAAATTGTGAGGCTAACAGATGTAGTGTTTCCCACCGAGTTCAACACATATATAGTGTTATTATTACAGAGGAGGGCACATAATAGACAAAAATTATCTATTTTACCGCCTTTAATAGATGTTTTTTATCTATTTCGGCATTTTGAACATATATTCACCGAAATTTTCTATTTGACATTAGTTTATATTATGGTATAATGAGGGTGAATGGAAATTCACTTTTTCAAAAAATCTATTGAAAACGGAGGAAAAATCAATGGACACCAGATTTGCAATCGCTGAATACCATGACGCGAAGGCTATCAACAGAGAGCTCGACGAGCTCATCAAGAAGCCGATTTACACTATCAGACCCGATGCTCTCCAGAAGTATGAGGATGAGTATTACGGCCAGAAGTGCGTTAAGTCAAAGGAAATTATCGACGAGGCAAGATCGATAATCCCCGGCGGCGTTCAGCACAACCTTGCTTTCAACTATCCCTTCCCGCTTGTATTTACGAAGGCTGACGGCGCATATCTTTATGATATCGACGGCAACAAGTATTTTGACTTCCTTCAGGCAGGCGGCCCGACAGTTCTCGGCTCCAATCCTAAGGTAGTCCGTGAGCAGGTTATCGACCTTCTCAACACCTGCGGTCCTTCAACCGGTCTTTTCCACGAGTTTGAGTACAAGCTTGCAAAGAAGATTTCCGATTCTGTTGAAACCGTTGACATGTTCCGTATGCAGGGCTCGGGTACTGAGGCTTGTATGACAGCTGTCCGTGTTGCAAGACTTGCAACCAAGAAGAAGAACATCATCAAGATGGGCGGCGCTTATCACGGCTGGTCTGATCAGCTTGGTTACGGTATCCGTGTTCCCGGTTCTAAGTTCACTCAGGCAAGCGGCGTTCCGCTTTACATCTTCAAGCACACCCAGGAATTCTTCCCCGGCGACCTTGAGGACCTTGAGAGAAAGCTCTGGATGAACCAGTTCAGAGGCGGCACTGCTGCAGTATTCATTGAGCCCGTAGGTCCCGAGAGCGGTTCTACTCCCGTTGACTTCGACTTCAACAAGGGCGTTGAGAGACTTTGCCGCAAGTACGGTGCTCTGCTCGTATTCGATGAGGTTGTTACCGGCTTCAGAATCGGCATGGCAGGCGCACAGGGCTTCTTCGGCGTATCACCCGACCTCACAATCTTCGGTAAGGTTATCGCCGGCGGTTATCCGGGCGCAGGCGGCTTAGGCGGCAAGAAGGAATACATGAAGTATCTCGGTGCAGGTCTCGACGCTACAGGCGAAAAGATTAAGAAGGCATTCACAGGCGGTACAATGACTGCTAACCCGCTTTCATGCTGCGCAGGTTACTATACTCTTGAAGAAATCGACAGAATCAATGCTTGCCAGAAGGCAGGTCAGATGGGCGACAGACTTACAGCAGGTCTTAAAGAGCTTGTTGCCAAGCACGGTCTTCCGTTCGTATGCTGGAACGAAGGCTCAATCTGCCACCTTGAGACAGTCGGTACTCTTCACTTCTCCATCAACTGGAAGAAGCCGTGGACTATTCCGAGCGTACTCGACGAGACCTCGATCAGAAAGAAAGAGATGCAGCACATGGGCGCTGCTTACATGGCAGAAGGCCTCGTAACACTCGCAGGCTCACGTCTTTACACTTCAGCTGCTTATACTCCCAAGATGATCGACAACGCTCTTGCTTGCTTCGACAAGGTATTTGAGAACGTTTCAATCAAGGCTGACTAATTGAAGTTTACATGGGACGGGCGGAAAACCGTCCGTCCCGATTTTTGAGGTATAAATATGGATATTTTAGAAGCAAAAGAACTGGTCATCAGAGCCGGTAAAGAACTTCTCAAGGCGGGCATAATCGTCCGTACATGGGGTAACATTTCCTGCCGTATTTCCGATACTCAGTTCGTAATTACTCCTTCGGGTCTTGCTTACGAGGATCTGACTCCCGATCAGATAGTTATAGTCAACATTGCTGACTGCAGCTATGACGGCGACATCAAGCCCTCGTCGGAAAAGGGTATACATGCCGAGGCTTACCGCCTTCGTCCCGAGGTTAATTTTGTTATTCATACGCATCAGATGCAGGCTTCGGTTATCGGCGCTCTCGGCTTCGATATCAACTATGTTGCCGAGAAGAGTGCGAAAATCGTCGGCAACGACGTGCCTCTTGCTTCCTACGGTCTTCCCGGCACGGGCAAGCTTCGCGCGGGCGTTGTAGCGGCAATTCAAAGAACGGATTCCAAGGCTGTTCTTATGGCTCATCACGGCGCGCTCTGCATGGGTAAGGACTATGACGAAGCTCATAAGGTTGCCGAGGAGCTTGAGGTTATCTGCGAGGATTGCCTTAAGAGAAAGTATAACGATATTACCGGCAAGGTTGCCGAGACTGTCAGCGAGATTGCCGACTATATCGGTGACGTAATGGCTTCGGCAAAGCTTAACTCAATCGCCAAGGTTGATCCCTGCAATTCCGAGCGTGACGGCAGCGTATTCAATATCACGGCCGTTAACGGAAACGGTGAGATTTCGAGAATTGATATAAAGACAGGCGACCTCGTAGCGGGCGACAGCTATCCGAATTCCGCCGAGCTTCACAGAGCTATTTACAAGAAGCGCGCGGACGTTAACTATATCACTCACAATACCTCTCCCGAGGTTATGGCAATCTCAAACAAGTGCAAGGTTATGAAGCCTCTGCTTGACGACTTTGCCCAGCTCGTAGGTGTTACCGTTAAGCACGCCTGCTATAACCCGAACAACACTCTCAAGAGCGCTAAGAAGGTTGTTAAGGCTCTCAAGGGCAGAAACGGCGTATTGCTTGACGGAAACGGCGCTCTGTGCGTAGCGGGCAGCGAATATGACGCAACCGCAATCGATATGGTTATGGAAAAGGGCTGTAAGACTCAGGTCGGCGCGGACCTCTTCGGTACTGCGAAGCCCATCAACCCGATTGAGACCAGACTTATGAGATTTATCTATCTCAAGAAGTACTCCAAGAAGGCTGCAAAATAATTTTAAGCGATAAAAAAAGCAGGTCGTTAAGACCTGCTTTTTTGTTATGCGTTTTGAATTATATATCCTTCCAGGAGTTTATGATTTCATTTTGACAGGCAGTGTAGATAATCTT
>JAEEUJ010000121.1 GCA_016290515.1 Clostridiaceae bacterium | reverse complement strand
TAAACGGGTTTTAACGAATGCTCCTTAACAAAATCTATAAGCCTGCGCTCCGTGCTTCCGGACGAGCCTGCTTCAAAATTCATCTCGTCTGAGCAGAGAGTAAAGTGACTGCCGACCTTTTCGGGAGTGAAGATATTTTTAAGCATCTGTGTTTCGGTAATGCGGAAATAGTCGCTGCAAACCCTGTTAGCAGGCAGCTGCGAACGTGAATAGAGCGAGGAAAACTCCATATCCTCCTGAGCGTAAAACCAGTTGGAAAGGGTATTGCCCACGGCATTCATATCATTCCATGCATTTTTGGAACCGACGAGAATTCTCATACTTAACTCCGAAAAGAGACTAATTCAGCATTTAGTCATAATAATCCATTATCTAAAACATTATAATATAATCGCTATATAAAATCAACACTTTTTTAAGGGCGTTATTAAACTTGCGCGTGTTGACTATGAAGCGGAAATATGATAAATTAAATGTGTATATGCTTTTTGGAAAGGTAGTCAGATTATGAACTGTGAAAAGGTGTTTTTTGAAACATATCATAAGGACAACGAGGGTGTTTCCTTCTGCCCGTACAGAATTTGTCCGCTCGGTGCTCACGTCGACCACAATCTCGGCAAAGTCACCGGCTTCGCCATAGACAAGGGAATCAATATTGCCTACGGACCGAAGCATAACGGAGTTATTGAAATGCGCTCGCTTCAGTTTGAGAAACGGGCTCAGTGGCACGTTAACGGCGTGCCGGAGGTTAAGGAAAACGACTGGGCCGATTACCTCAGAGGCGCAACGCTTATACTCTCTGAAAAGCACCCGCTTACAGTCGGACTTTGCGGTGTAATTGAGGGCAGTCTGCCCATCGGCGGACTTTCATCCTCTGCCGCGGTTACACTTGCCTTTCTCAATGCGCTTTGCAAGGTTAACAATATCACTCTTGAGCCGTATGAGCTTATTATGACAGCTCTTAAAGCGGAAAACAAATACGTCGGCGTTTCCTGCGGCAAGCTTGACCAGAGCTGCGAGGTCTATTGCAAAAAGAATAATCTTCTTTATCTTGACACAAAGGATGACAGCTTTGAGCTGATACCCGAAAATCCGTCAGTAAAGCCCTATAAAATCGCAATTTTCTTCAGCGGAATCGAGCGTACGCTCGCGGGCAGTAAGTTTAATATGCGCGTTGACGAATGCAAGTCTGCGGCTTACGCTCTCAAAGCGTTTTCGGGTATGGAGTACGGCAAGTTCAACGAAACGGTTTTAAGGGATATTCCGTTTGAAGTATATGAGCAGTACAAATCGAAGCTTCCCGAAAACTGGGCGAAGCGCGCCGAGCATTGGTTTACGGAAAACAGCCGTGTCGAAAAGGGCATCGAGGCTTGGAAAAACGGAGACATTGACGCCTTCGGAAAGCTCATTTTTGAAAGCGGCAATTCGTCGATAGTCAATTATGAAACGGGTTCTCCCGAATTGAAGGCGCTCTATGATATTATGTGTCATACCGACGGCATTTACGGCGGAAGATTTTCCGGCGCAGGCTTCAAGGGCTGCTGTATGGCGCTGATTGATCCTTCGTTTGAAGAGAGTATAATCGAAACGGTTGAACGCGAGTATCTTAAACAGTTCCCGAATCTTGCGGGTAAGTATTCGAGCCACATCTGTCAGAGTGCCGACGGGGTGAACTTATGAAATGTCTGATTTTAGCGGCGGGTTACGCGACGCGCCTTTATCCGCTGACGGAGAATTTCCCGAAGCCTCTGCTTGAGGTCGGCTCAAAGACTATACTTGACTGGCTTGTTGACGATATAGACACACTCGGTGCCGTTGACGGATACGTTGTGATTTCAAATCACAAATTTGCCCGTCATTTTGAAGAATGGGCCGCAACACGCAGCGAGAAAATCACCGTCGTTGACGACAATACAAGCACCAACGAAACCCGTCTGGGTGCGGTGCGCGATATTCAGTTCGCGATCGATAAACTGAATATCGACGACGATATGCTCGTCATAGCAGGGGATAACCTGCTCGATTTCAGCCTTACGCATTTTATAAAATACGCTCAGTCAAAAAATGCTTCGTGCATAATGCGTTACTATGAGCCTGAATTTGACAGACTGCTTAAATGCGGCGTAGTCGAGATAGACGGAAACGATAAGATTCTTTCGATGACCGAGAAATCTCCGACACCCAAAACCCATTGGTGCTGTCCTCCGTTCTATTTCTATAAGAAGGCGGATGCGGGGCTTATCAAGGCGGGCATTGAAGCGGGCTGCGGTGTTGACGCGCCCGGAAGCTTCGCCGCGTGGCTGTCGGAAAAGACGGACGTTTACGCATACGAAATGCCAGGCAGACGTTACGATATAGGCAATCTTGAAAGCTATGAAAAAGTAAAATCGGAGTATAAGGGAATATGTTAGAAAAGAATGTAATTCTTAACGGCAAAACCGTGCTTGTTACGGGCGCGGCGGGTTTTATAGGCTCCAATCTTGTAAGGGAGCTTTTCAATTCCTTCGACGGCATCAGGATAGTCGGCATTGACAATATGAACGACTATTACGACGTTTCCATAAAACAGTACCGCCTTGAGGAAATTTCCGCACTCGGCAGGGACTGGACATTTGTAAAGGGTGATATAGCCGATAAGGAACTTGTTGAAAAGCTTTTCTCGGAATACGGCTTTGACGTTGTTGTCAATCTTGCCGCTCAGGCGGGGGTAAGATACTCGATTACAAATCCCGACGTATATATTCAGAGCAATATTATCGGCTTCTATAACATACTTGAAGCCTGCCGCAATCATCCCGTTGAGCATCTTGTTTACGCTTCGTCTTCGTCGGTTTACGGCTCGAATAAAAAAATACCGTACTCGACCGACGATAAGGTTGACAATCCCGTCAGTCTTTATGCGGCGACCAAAAAAAGCAACGAGCTTCTCGCCCATTCATATTCAAAGCTTTACGATATTCCGTCAACGGGACTTCGCTTTTTCACGGTTTACGGTCCTGCCGGCAGACCCGATATGGCATATTTCGGCTTTACGGACAAACTTGTGAAAGGCGAAACGATTAAGATATTCAATTACGGCAACTGTAAACGCGACTTTACATACATTGACGATATCGTTGAGGGCGTCAAGCGCGTGATGCAGTGCGCTCCCGAAAAGAAAACAGGGGAGGACGGACTTCCCGTCCCGCCGTACAGAATTTATAATATCGGTAACAACAGCCCCGAGAATCTGCTCGATTTCGTCAGCATTCTTTCGCAGGAGCTTGTTGCTGCGGGAGTGCTCGCGCCTGATTTCGACTTTGAAGCTCATAAGCAGTTGGTGCCAATGCAGCCGGGTGACGTGCCCGTTACCTACGCCGACACGTCGGCGCTTGAACGCGATTTCGGCTTCAAGCCGTCCACACCTCTCAGGGAGGGACTAAGACGCTTCGCCGAATGGTATTATTCGTTTTATATAGCGAAATAAATTTTTCTTGACTTATTTTGACTTCGCTGATATAATAATAGACCGCTGAAAAAGTTTTTAGATTTTCAGCTCCTTCCCTCAGTGAAAGGCATTGAGGGCAAAGTCCATAAGGAGGTGCAACAAAATGGTAAAGTATGAATCAATCGTGGTTTTCTCGGTACTTAACAAGACCGAAGAGGACGTACAGGCTCTTGTTGAAAAGTTCAAGGCCCTGATTGAGAAAAACGGTACTCTCGAAAGCGTTGACGAATGGGGTTCCAGAAAGCTTGCTTATCTCATCAACGATGAGACTGACGGCTACTATGTACTCTTCAACTTCGAGAGCGAGCCCACTTTCCCTGCTGAGCTTGAGCGTATCGCCGGCATTACCGAAGGCGTTCTTCGCTCAATCGTAGTAAGGAAATAACGGAGGAAATCGAAATGATTAACTGTGCAGTTATTATGGGCAGACTTACTGCCGACCCTGAATTGAGAACAACCTCATCAGGCATTTCAGTTACCACGTTCTGTGTTGCGGTTGACAGAAGCTTCGTCCGTCCCGGCGAGGAGAGACAGGCTGATTTCATCAACGTAACCGCTTGGCGTCAGACCGCCGATTTCGTAACGAGGTATTTCCGCAAGGGTTCGATGATTGCCGTACAAGGCTCAATTCAGACACGTTCTTACGAAGATAAGAACGGCAACAGAAGAACAGCTGTTGAGATAGTTGCAGACAACGTTTCGTTCTGCGGCTCCAAGAACTCAGACGGCGCAAATCAGAACAGATTTGAGGCGCCTGCACAGAACACACCGTCATATCAGTCCGAGAGCACTGAGGCTTTTTCTCAGATTTCATCGGGTGACGACGAGGAGTTCGGCTTCGGTTCGGCAGCTGACGATGACGACGGACTTCCGTTCTGATTCGGCTAACGAGATTTAACAGGAGGATAACATACTATGGCTATGGAAAAGGCTGCGGGCGCACGTCCCGTAAACAGAAAGCGCAAGAAGGTTTGCGCATTCTGCGTAGAGAAGGTTGACAAGATCGACTATAAAGATGCAGCTAAGCTTCGCCGCTATACTTCTGAGAGAGCAAAGATTCTCCCCAGAAGAGTAACCGGCACCTGCGCTTACCATCAGAGAGAGCTTACAACCGCTATCAAGAGAGCAAGAGCAATCGCTCTTCTTCCTTACACTTCAGACTAACGAAAACGGACGCTTCGGCGTCCGCTTTTTTTATTAACCAAATCGGAGTTTGTCGACATCTCCGAAGTCGACAATGAATTACAACGCAATTCAATTCATGGAGCGAAGCGAGAATTCATACCGAAGGTAATTCACGGCGAAGCCAATTCATAAACAGGCGTTGCATGAATTTCGCCAAGGCGAATGAATTGCCTTACGGCATGAATTGCAACCTGCGGTTGCATTGAAGGGAAGCTCCGCTTCCGAACATTTTAATAATGCTTTCGGCGTAAATCCCACTAAACGTAGGGGCGATTCACGAATCGCCCGTTTTTTATCATACAGACAAATCGGAGTTTGTCGGGATGATAGCAAACTCGGTCTGAAATGAGTCCGTAGGGGATGGCGTCCTCGACATCCCGCAAGATTACGCGAGAACTGACGGGGCGTCGGGGACGCCGCCCCCTACAACGCACTATCAAAGTACCCGATAAACTCCGATTTGAATAACAAAAAAGCGAGGACTTTTGTCCTCGCTGATTTTTTTTGTTCTTTTGTATTTACAGCATCGAATCGTAAATCTTGATATTGACTGTTTCCTGCTCGCAGTTGTGGCGGTAAATGCTCATCACAAGCCCTATTCCGAGATAGATGCAGAGGTTTGCCGAGCCGCCCGCCGAGAAGAAGGGGAGGGTGATGCCGACGACGGGAAGTACCATAAGACACATACCGACATTGATGACGAGCTGTCCCGCTATCATAGCCGCCATTCCGCAGCAGATAAGGTTGGTTGACTGCTCTGACGATTTTCTTCCGACTGAAATAATCCGGACCGTGATGAGTACAAGCAACACCAGCGCCGCAACACAGCCGATAAATCCCAACTCCTCGCCGATAACGGCGAAAATCATATCGTTCTGGCCCTCGGGAATAAGTCCCGCCTGAGTGTATGCGCCATTAAAAATTCCCTGACCGGTAAATCCGCCCGAGCCGATGGCGTTGAGTCCGTATTTCTGCTGATAGATAATATCGGGATACAGCTCGGGATGGATAAGCGCAAGCACACGGTCACGCTGAAGCTGTTTTAAAACATAAAGCCATATAAGCGGTGAGCAGGCGGCGATAAAGGCGATAATTCCGGCAAAGTAAACCCAGAGTACGCACGCCGCAAACCA
>JAEEUJ010000010.1 GCA_016290515.1 Clostridiaceae bacterium | reverse complement strand
CTTTCGGGTAAATCCTTTATCCCGATGCTTATCGGTACGGGCTGCGGTATTCCCGGAATTATGGCATCGCGTACAATAGAAAACGAGCGCGACCGCCGAATGACAATTATGACCACAACCTTTATACCCTGCGGCGCTAAGGTTCCCTTTATCGCAATGATAGCCGGCGCTATCTTCGGCGGCTCGGCATGGGTTGCGACAAGCGCATATTTCGTAGGTATGATTTCAATTATCGTTTCGGGCATTATCCTTAAGAAGACGAAGCCCTTCGCCGGTGAACCGGCCCCCTTCGTTATGGAGCTTCCCGCTTACCATATTCCGACCGTTTCAAACGTTCTCCGCTCAATGTGGGAGCGCGGCTGGTCGTTCATTAAGAAAGCGGGCACCATAATCCTCCTTTCTACAATATTTGTTTGGTTCACCTCCAGATTCGGTTTCACCGCAGAGGGCTTCGGCATGCTCGAAGAGGATGAGCTGAGCTTGTCCATACTTGCGAGAATAGGCAGCGCAATTGCCTGGATATTCACGCCTCTCGGCTGGGGTACATGGCAGGCGGCGGTTGCTTCGTTCACCGGTCTCGTTGCCAAGGAGAACATAGTCGGTACTATGGGCATACTTTACAACGGCGACGGCGGAGCTTATGCGACAATCGCAGAAGCCTTCACGAGAGCAAGCGGCTATTCGTTCCTTGTATTCAATCTGCTTTGCGCTCCGTGTTTCGCGGCTATCGGCGCAATCAAGCGTGAGATGAACAACCCGAAGTGGACGGCATTTGCAGTTGCTTATCAGTGCGGCTTTGCTTATATGATTGCGCTTATGGTCAATCAGTTCGGCGGCATCTTTACCGGCAACGCAAACGTAATCGGAATTATTGCGGCAGTACTCGTTCTTGCGTTCCTTGTATTTATGCTTGTACGTCCTTATAAAGAGGCGACAAAGCTGACTAAAGAAGTCAAGATTAAGAAATAATTATGAAAGGGGAGACCTGTTATGAGCTTTATCATTGAAAACCTCGCTACAATTCTGATAAGCCTCGTGCTTGTCTGCATAGTTGCGGCGATAATCGCAAGTCTTGTAAAGAATAAGAAAAAAGGCAAATCGAGCTGCGGCTGTAACTGTGCGCACTGCGCCATGGCAGGCTCCTGCCACGCGGCGAAAAAATAAAAAATACGGGGAGATTGATTTCTCCCCGTATTTTTTTGCGCTTTTTGTAAATAATAACCGTACAAATCTTTTGGAGGGTTATTATGGAATTAAAGGGTTCACGAACCGAGGCAAATCTTCTGTCCGCATACACGAGTGAGGCCATGAATCACGACCGCTACTCTATCTATCACTACAAGGCGCAGGAGGAAGGCATGGCGCAGATTGCCGAGCTTTTCAAGTACACCGCCGATAACGAGCGCGAGCACGCCGAAATGTGGTATAAACAGCTTCACGGGGGCTCGGTACCGAGTACGCTCGACAATCTCAAAGACGCGATTAATCTCGAGCGATACGAGTACTCTGAGCTTTACAGTAAGTACGCCGAGGAGGCGCGAAACGAAGGCTTCGACGAGATAGCCGCGCTCTTTGACAGGGTTGCTGCTGTCGAGGAGGAGCACGAAAAACGCTTCTGCAAGCTGCGCGACAACGTTGAAAACGACGAGGTCTTTGCACGAAGCAGCGAGGTGCTCTGGGAGTGTAGAAAATGCGGTACGGTGCTCAATCAGAAGGACGCGCCGATGACCTGCCCGACCTGCTCTCATCCGCAGTCGGAATTTCAGCTCAAGGCGCACAATTATTGATTTTCGGGCAACAAAAAACGGGCGAGTTTTAACTCGCCCGTTTGGCTTTTTGTCAGACCGTAAGTCCCGCGATAATCGAGGAATAGAGCTTGACGGGATCTTTCAGAAAGTTCTTTTTAAGAAGCTGCGCCTGCGACAGGTCAACCGTATAAAGCTCTAACTTCATAAGCTCGGCGCCCATACTCTTAAGCTTGAGCGTAACGACATAGCCGCCGTCGGCAGTCGGCTGAATATCAACCTCGTTTTCGCGCTCGGACGCCTTGAGCGTCATGCTCTCGATAAGCGAATTGACCGCGTTTTCCCTTACGGTTCTCGGCAGGTCGGAGGAAAGACTGTCGGCGATTTCGCGTCCGCGTCCGAGCGCGGTATAGCAGTCCTCGCCGTCAACGGTTTGCACGGCAATACTGCCGTTTGAGATAAGCTCCTCAACCGCCTGATTAATCTCAAAATAATTGGCAATTCCGTTGGCCAGAAGGGAGTCGTTGAGCTGTGACTTTTCCACGGGCTTATCGACCGTCTTAAGCAGATAGCAGATAAGCAGTCTTATATCGTCGCGGTTACGCAGTCCGCCCAATTCAATTCCCTGGTCAAAAGCGTCAAAATCCATATACTTTTCCTCGCTTGTTTTTTACAGAACAATTTTACAATAAACCCTATTCTTTGTCAAACAAAATAAGTTTGCCTTCAATTGTATTTTATGTTACAATAAAATGAATAATTATTTTCAGGTGGAAAAATGAAGGTCGCAATTATCGGCGGCGGCGCGTCGGGTATGGCGTGCGCGATTTCGCTGAGAAGAAAAAGTAAAGATATCGAGGTAACGGTGTACGAAAAGCTCCCCAGAGCTCTGAAAAAGATACTCGTGACGGGTAACGGCCGCTGTAACCTCACCAATGAAAGCTCCTCGCCTGAGTGCTATCGCGGGGATGCCGAATTGTTGCGCCACGCGCTTGAAAAGTATAATTACAAGAGCACGGTTGAGTTTTTTGATTCGCTCGGTCTTGCCGTTCGCACAGAGGCTGAGGGCAGGGTTTATCCCGCTTCGTCTCAGGCTGCAAGCGTGGTCAGCGTGCTTATGAATGAGGCCGAGACTCTCGGCGTGAGAATAATTACCGACAGTCCGATTAAGAGTATTGAAGCGAAAAACGGTTCTTTTGTCCTAAACGGAAAATATACCGCCGATAAGCTCGTTATCGCTGCAGGTGGCAGCGCCGCGAAGGCACAGGGCACCGACGGCGATTCGTTCAAGCTTCTCGGCGCACTGGGCGTGAAATATAAAACGCCGCGTCCCGCGCTTACGGGCGTTATTATTGACGGCTTTACCAAATCACTTAAGGGCATTCGCAACCGCTGCGAGATTGCTCTGTTTGAAAATTCAAACGAGCTTTGGCGCGAAACGGGCGAGATTCAGTTTAACGACTACGGCATTTCGGGTATACCCGTAATGCAGCTGTCGGGCTTAATCGGCGAAAACAAAAACGCCGTTTACAGCGCTGTGATTGATTTTCTGCCCGACTTTGATATGCAATACATAGAAGGCTTTATCACCCGTCAGTTATCCGACACCCCCTCAAAGAGCGCTGAAGTTATGATGACGGGGCTTGTGCCTAAGGCGTTGGGTAATTATCTGCTTCTCGAAGCGGGTATCAGGAAGGATACCGCCTTAAAGGATACTCCGGCGGCGAATATTGAACGCCTTGAAAAGATAATTAAGAATAAAAAATATGTCGGACTTACGCCCAGAGACCTTGAATTTGCTCAGGTCACTGCCGGAGGCGTAGGCGCTGATGAAATAAATCCCGAAACGCTTGAACTCAGAAAGCATAAGGGCATTTACGTAACAGGCGAGGCGCTTGACGTTGACGGACTTTGCGGCGGACATAATCTGCAGTTTGCATGGGCGACGGGCAGGCTTGCCGCAGACAGTATAGCGGGAGAATAATATGCTAAGAATAAATGAACTTAAGCTTCCGCTTGACTATGAAAACGAGATTTCCGAGTTAACGGCTCTGGCGGCAAAGCAACTGAAAATTGAACAGAGCAATATAAAAACGCTTGAGATTTATAAAAAGAGCGTTGACTGCCGTAAGCGTAACGACGTGCATTTTATATACAGCGTCAACGTGCTTAGCGACGGCGACGAGGATGCTTTACTCAAAAGGCTTGCAAACCCGAAGGTACAGAAAACGGGCGTTTACAGTTATGAGCTTCCCGAAAATAAGCGGACAAGTCAGCTTCGTCCGATAGTTGTCGGATTCGGCCCTGCGGGTATGTTCTGCTCTTTAATGCTCGCGAAGGCGGGACTTAAGCCTTTGGTTATCGAGCGCGGACAGACCGTCTATGAACGCACAAAAAGCGTTGAGAGCTTCTGGCAGAGCAGAACGCTTAACACAAATTCAAACGTTCAGTTCGGCGAAGGCGGTGCCGGAACATTTTCCGACGGCAAGCTTACGACGGGCATCAAGGACCCGAGAATAAGAGAGGTTTTCCTCGAATTCTGCCGTGACGGCGCACCCGAGGAAATTTTGGCCTCCGCAAAACCGCATATAGGAACCGACAGGCTTAAAGAAGTAGTAAAGAATTTAAGAGAAAAGGTCATTTCTCTCGGCGGTGAATTCCGCTTCGAAACAAGACTTACCGATATTATCGTATATAACGGCTCTGTTCAGGGCGTTACCGTTGAAACCGCAGACGGAAAAACCGAGGACATTGAAACCGATACGGTTATACTTGCCATAGGGCATTCGGCAAGAGATACGGTTGAAATGCTTTTCAACAGAGGAATACCAATGCTGCAGAAGCCGTTTTCCGTCGGCGCGCGTATTGAGCACCGTCAGGAAATGATTGACCGTTCGCAGTACGGTAAGTTTCAGAATCATCCGCGCCTTAAAGCGGCTGATTATAAGCTCGCCTGCCATCCCTACGGCGGCAGAGGCGCATACACCTTCTGTATGTGCCCGGGCGGTACGGTTGTCTGTGCACCCAGCGAGGAAAACACCGTTGTCACCAACGGAATGAGCGAGTACGCCCGTGACAAGGAAAACGCGAATTCCGCAGTGCTCGTCGGCATTGAACCGTCGGATTTCCCGTCGGAGCATCCTCTGGCGGGTATGTACTGGCAAAGGGAAATCGAGCAAAAGGCGTTTTCAATGGGCGGCGGCGACTATACTGCGCCTGCACAGCTTGTAAAGGACTTTCTCGACAATACCGCCTCGACGGCATTGGGCGACGTTAAGCCCTCCTGCCCGACAGGCGTAAAGCTTACGAATATATGCGAGCTTCTGCCGAAGAAGGCGGTTGACACGATGCAGTCGGCACTCGTTAAAATGAACGGCATGCTTGACGGCTTTGCCTGCGACAGCGCGGTACTGACCGCGCCCGAAACGAGAAGCTCTGCACCCGTAAGAATTATACGCGACGAGTTTTATCAGACTAAGGTCAGGGGACTTTATCCCTGCGGCGAGGGTGCGGGCTACGCGGGCGGAATTGTTTCCGCAGCGGTTGACGGTATTAAGGTGGCCGAGGCGATACTCGGCGATGAAAGATAAGGGAAGAGTATGAAAAACGTAATGCCCCTCTGGGGACCGTATTCAAAAAAATATTTCGGTATTTCGAAGATATGTCCGCACGAAAACGAAGCGGGCGTGCGCTTCGATTTTACCGTGCTGCCCGCCGTTTCCAACACCGACGCGAAGGCGCCCAACGTCACGCTGCCCGTCGGCGTTCATCCCTGGGAATGTGCGAGCGATTATTCCTACTACTCATACCGTCAGGAGCTTGAGTGGAAGGACGTAATCTACGCCGACGTGTCATTTACGCGGCTGGATGACGAGAGCACGCTTGTAAGAACCGAGATTTTCAACAATTCCGCGCTTATGCAGAACTGTCTGGTCAACTATTTTTCGTCGCTTCAGTTCCCGACCGAAAACCGCGTTGAGTTAACTCTGCCCAAAAAGTGCGATTTCAGAAAGGCGAACAGCTATGCTGTTTACGAGTACGCTACACCGCGCCCGTGGGACAGAGAAAGCATGGACGCCATGCATAAGGGCGAGTTCTTTGACGACCGCTTTTATGAACACAGGGGACTCGGAGACCGCGACAACAACAGATACATTCTGCCAAAATACCCGAAGCTCGGTGAAGAAGCGGGCGACAGAATTGAGTACGGGTTTGAACTTGAGAATGATTACAGTAACGCCGTTCTGGCGGTAAGATACAGGACAACCTCGGATAAAAGCTCCGAATTTGAAATCAACGGAAAAACCGTCAGCTTCGCGCCGTGCGACAGCCCGATGACTGCCTTTGTTGAACTCGGCAGACTTGAAAAGGGCGCGTTTGACTTAACTCTCGTTTCAAAGGGAACGGGCGGTATTGAGTTCGACTTCTTCGCCGTCTGCGAGAAATCCGATGCCGACGCGATTAAAACCGAGACCGTGAAGAACAATTTTCTTCCCGATATAAAAACCGAAAACGACGGGGAAGGCGCGACGGTTAAACTGAAATACGAGGGCGTTGACAAAGAATTCGTCCTTCGCACCTTCAATAAGGATACACGCTTCCGCGAAATCCCGACGGGATGCCTTGAGGACGTACCGACGGCGAGAATATCTCAGCCCGACCCGAGCTTTGACAATATGCTCGAGACCTTCTCGGGAGAGTTCAGGGAAAGGCATTCCGACGAGGGCTTTTATCAGAATACCCTTGCGCATACCCTTTTCATAAAGCCGAACGAAAGCCACGTCGAATACGCGGTAATATCGTCGGGCGAAACCGAATACAAAACAACCGACGAGTACGAAGAAATCTACATTAACGCGAAAGATAAGGCAGAGAAGTTCAGCCTTAACTCAGCGGGTAAGAAATACGAGTTTTCCAATCAGCTTCTCAAAACCGCGCTGTTTATGAACACGGTTTATCCGCTTTACCATCACGGCGAATTTGTTGTGCACCATACGCCTGGCAAACGCTGGGATTCGTTCTATACCTGGGATTCGGGATTTATCGGACTTGCGATGAACGAGTATTCAAGGGAGTTGGCCGAGTATATACTTGACCTGTATCTCAGCGATAAGGACAATCCCGATTATGCGTTTTTACTTCACGGCTCACCCGTGCCGGTGCATATTTATCAGTATTACGATCTGCTCTGCCGAACAAACGATAAGGAAAAACTTTATAAATATTATGATCGTGTAAAGCTGTTCTACGATTTTCTCGCGGGTAAGATAAACGGCTCGACTACCGATAAATTTGAAACCCGACTTACGACTACCTTTGACTATTTCTACAACTGTTCGGGAATGGACGATCTGCCGCCTCAGGCCCAGACTTACCGCCGCGGCGTTCAGCTGAAAACCGCGCCCTGCATTTCATCCTCGCAGGTTATCCGTTGCGCTAAGCTTCTCTCAACGGTTGCAAAAAAGCTCGGAAAGACCGACGATGCGGCTGAATACAAGGCTGATATTGAAAGACTGACGGACGCGCTCAATAAATATGCATGGGACGAAAACGCAGGTTATTATTCCTACGTCGTTCACGGCGACGGCGGCGAGTTCAAAGAACAGCTGAAAACCGGAAACGGCGAAAACCTCAACAAGACCATGGACGGCATTTATCCGCTTATTGCGGGCGCCGCGGACGGCAATAAGCAGCAGAGGCTTATAAATCATATCAAGAACGATATGATGAGCGGTGTCGGCATTTCGGCGGTGGATATGTCCGCTTCGTACTTCGCGACCAACGGCTACTGGAACGGCAACGTCTGGTTTTCGCATCAGTGGTTCGTTTGGAAGACTATGCTCGACTTAGGTGAAAACGATTTTGCTTTTAAGATAGCCGAAACTGCGCTTGAAGCGTGGAAACGCGAGGTTGAGTACTCGTATTACACCTTTGAGATGATGTCGGTTACAACGGGCAGGGGAGGCTGGTTTCATAACTTCGGCGGCCTTTCGTCACCCGTAAATCTCTGGGCTATGGCTTATTACAAACCTGGAACGCTGACTGCAGGCTTTGACTGCTTTACGGACGTACAGAAATGGTCCGACGGCTTTGACAAGCTCGAAGCGGTCATTGAACACAACAGTGATAGCCGAAGCGTTATTCTTGCGTGTATGAACGAGAATTACGACTACGCGGTTGAACTTAATTCACAGCCTGCAGAATTCACAGTAAGGGAAAAGGGCGCACTCGAAATCGTGCTGCCCGCCGAAAAGGGAGAATTCACTCTCAGAATCACAAGGAGATAAATACAAATGACTCTTGCGTTATTTATTGACATAGTTAAAGATACGCTGCTTGACTGCGCAAAGCTTATACCGTTTCTGTTTTTTGCGTTTCTGCTTTTAGAGGCGCTTGAACATCACGCGAGCGAGAAAATCAACAACGCGCTTGCCTCGTCGGGTAAGGCGGGACCGCTCGTAGGCTCGCTTCTCGGCTGTATTCCGCAGTGCGGCTTTTCCGTTTTTTCGGCAAACCTGTTTTCAAACGGCGTTATCGGCATCGGCACTCTGCTGGCGGTCTATCTGTCAACGAGTGACGAAGCGGTTATAATTATGCTCTCTCACCCCGACAGAAAGCTTGATATACTCAAGCTTCTTGCAGTCAAGGTGATAATCGGTATCGTATTCGGCTATCTGATTAATCTTATTTTCAGAAAGCATCCCGGTCCCGAAAAGCATATCGAGGACCACTGCAAGGACTGCGGCTGCCACGACGAGCACGGCGGCATCTTCAAGCCCGCCCTTCACCATACGTTCAAGACGCTTGTATTCCTTGTTATTATCGTGTTTATTCTCAACTTCGCGGTTGAGCTTCTGGGCATTGAAAGACTTGAAAAACTGATGCTGACCAATTCCGTGCTTCAGCCCTTTGTCGCGGCGCTTATAGGTCTTATTCCGAATTGCGCGGCATCGATATTCATTACCGAACTTTATATCGACGGCGTGATAAGCTTCGCATCGGTCGTCGCCGGTCTGTGTACGGGCGCGGGCGCGGGACTTATAGTTATGTTCCGCGAGAATCATCATATAAAAGAAAACTTCAAGGTAGTAGGTCTGCTTTACGCGTGTGCCGTTATCAGCGGACTTGCGCTTTCATTCTTACCGATATAAACAGGGGGGATTAACGTTGAAAACTAAAATTGCCGAAAAGCCGGTAAACCGCGTCAAACTGATATTAATTACAGCAGTTGCGCTTGTTCTGGCAGTGCTTGCAGGGCTTTGTATTTATTCTCAGACGGGATTCAGCGGAGGTGATTATACGATTAAGGAACTTGATTTAAGCGCGACTCCTATCAACCTTCCCTCACAGTACGAATACCTTTTCGATTATACGACAGTCGACGATTCTGCGGATTATCTCGCGCATCCCGACAGCGTGCTTCTGAACAACGGCAATATACTGACCGTTTATCCGCAGGGACACGGCAAGGGCGCTATACTCAATAAAATCAGCGAAGACGGCGGCAAAAGCTGGACATCATCGGTCGAAAACACGCCGAAGAGCTGGGAAAGCTCGCTTGAGACGCCGACAATATACCGCCTTAAATTCACTGACGGCAGCGAGAAACTTATACTGATTTCAGCCAATCCGAAGTGGCCCGGTATGACCACCGACGGCGGCTTCAACTGCTCGGTATCTACCGACGAAGGCTCAACATGGACGGAATTTGAGCGCTTCTACGACAAGGATTCCGAATATCCCGTAATTCCGATTGTCGCCATGGCAAGCCTTACTCAGCTTAAGGAAAACGGCGAATTTGTCGACAAGTGGATGGGACTTTTCCACGACGCCGATTTTTATAATTACAAGACTATACTCACCTTCGACGAAGCGGGCAATCCTCAGTGGAGCGTTCCCGAAAAGTATATGGGCGCTTACCGCGATATTGAAGAGAAGGCTCAGATGTGCGAGGTGGAGTGCATCAGAAGCGAAGGCGGCGAGGGCGACGAGCTGCTGATAATCGCCCGCTCAAACTCGAAAAAGATGAACTCGCTTGTTTCCTTCTCGACTGATGAGGGCAAGACCTGGGCAGAGCCGTTTGAGGCAACTGCTTCGCTCAACGGTGAACGTCATAAGGCGGAATGGACGAAGGACGGCAGACTTTTCATCACCTTCCGTTCAATTGAAAGAGGAGAGAAGGCGAGAAAGGCAATCGGCTTCAATCCCTTCAATACAAAGAAATGGACGAGCGAGGGCTGGGTTGCCTGGGTAGGCGACTACGAGGACATCAAGCGGGGACTTGAGGGTATGTATCGCATCAAACTCGCTCATATATATCAGGACGGACAGAAAAAGCCGGAGTATCGGGCTAATGCAGACACGGGTTACTGCGGAAACGTAGTGCTTGATGACGGCACGATAGTTACCTCGACATACGGAAAATTCAGTCCGGTCAAAAAAACGCAGAGCGGAGAATACAAAACATATATCTGCTCAAAACGAATCAGACTTGAAGATATTGACATTTTAATCTCGCTTATATAAAAAGAAAGGAGCTTCCCGATGAACCCCTTTAAGTTTTACCTTGTTACGGACACCCATTATTTTGAGCCTTCACTCGGCTGTGAGGGTAAGGCGCTCGACGACTATATGAAAAACGAGATGTACTGTCTCGCGGAGTCGAGCAGGATAGTTCACGCGACCTTTGACGAGATTATAAAGGACACGGAAATTGATACCGTTATTATTCCCGGTGACTTATCAAAGGACGGCGAAAAGCAGAGCCACGTAGGCTTTGTAAAAGAACTTAACCGCCTTAAAGATGCGGGCAAAAAGGTTTACGTAATAACCGCGGGCCACGACTACAACGACAATCCTCGCGGCTACGTCGGCGAGAATTACGTTCCCGTTGAGCCGACAACCTTTGAGGAACTTTACGGACTTTACTACGATTTCGGTCTGTCCGAGGCGCTGGCAGTCGATAAGCAAACCCATTCCTACGTAGCGCAGGTGGCGAAGGATGTCAGGATGATAGCCTTCAACTGCGACTCAAACCGCGAAACCAAGGGCAGTATTGACGACCGCCTTCTCGAATGGGCGAAGGTCCAGATTGACAAGGCAAAGGCTGACGGCTGCTTTGTTTTCTGCATCAACCATTATCCGATTATACCGTCGGTTCCCGTATTTGATTTAATCGGCGACGCACATATAAAGGACTGGCGCAAGGTCGCTTCGTTCCTTGCCGACAACGGCGTCAATCTCGCGCTGACGGGTCACATGCATATTCAGTCGATAAATGAATTCTACTCAGAGTCGGGCAACAAGTTCGTCGATATCTGCACGAGCGTGCTTGTCGGCAGCCCCGGTAAATACAGAAAAATCACTATTGAGGACGAAGCCACCGTCACCGCCGAGAGCATAAACGTTCCCGAATTTGACTGGGACAAGGGCGGCAGAACGACAGAGGAATATTTCGACGACCGCGCCGTCTGGGCGGCGCCCAACCGCATACGCCGCGCTCTTTCGGGCGACAGCTTCTTCAAGAGATTTGCGACGAAGATTTTTAACACCAACACCTTCGCACAGCTCGGCAGAAAGCTTTTAATCCGCGTTCCCAAGGAAATTAAGGACAAGAAATTCTGCGGCTTTACGGGTGAGCTTGCGCGTGACATTTTCAAGGGCGATCAGCCTTACACGGAAGGCACTCCCGTTTACACCGTAATTGCAAGATTCTTAAAGCGTTTCAGGCCTATTCTTAATATTGCTTCAAAGAAGCTTGCAAAGGACGGCATAAAGCCCGACCTTACCGATATGCTGCTGAACACAATCGGCAACAATAAGGGCTGGTCGGACAATAACGCGACAATTAAATTGAAATAAAAAAATAACGGACGGTTCAACGAACCGTCCGTTGTGTTATGTCTTTTTATATCGTTGCGATAAATCTGTCAAACGCCTCTCTGCCCTCGGGCGTGCATTTGTAAACGCCCGCGTCCTCGAGAACTCCGACGAAAACCTTGCCGACCTCGGCTTTGAGTATTTCGTCAACGTTGCCGCGGTTGATATCGGGATAATTCGCTCTGAACCCGTCAACCCAATCGGCGTGCTTTTCAAGCGTTTCGTTTGAGCGTATGTCCTTGCCCTCAACAATGTAATCCGCGAGCAACGCAAGCTCGTCCTTAAGTCTTGACGGCAGAACCGCAAGTCCCATAACCTCGATAAGGCCGATGTTTTCCTTCTTGATATGGTGATATTCCTGATGCGGGTGATAAACGCCAAGCGGGAATTCCTCGGTCGCTATATTGTTGCGAAGCGTCAGGTCAAGCTCGTATGTATCGCCGACCTTACGCGCAATCGGCGTGATCGTATTGTGCTTTTCACCGTCAGTCTCGGCGAAGATAAACGCAGCCTCATCGGTATAGGAGCGCCATTTTCCGAGTATGATATCGGCAAGCTCGATTATTCTCCCGGTGTCCTTGCAGCGAAGTCTGATAACCGACAGAGGCCATTTAACTATACCCGCTTCAATGTCCTCGAAGCCGCTTACGGTAAAGCACTTTTCGATAGGCGCCTTAGCCATCGCGAAGGTGTAGTGACCGCCTTGATAGTGGTCGTGCGAAAGAATTGAACCGCCGACTATCGGCAGGTCGGCATTTGAGCCGAGGAAATAGTGTGGGAAAAGCTTAACGAAATCAAAAAGCTTTGAGAAGGTTGCTCTCTCTATTTTCATCGGCACATGCTCGCCGTTAAAGACGATACAGTGCTCGTTATAGTAAACGTAAGGGGAGTACTGGAAGCCCCACGCGGAATTGTTTATTGTGATGGGAATAACCCTGTGATTCTGACGTGCGGGGAAATTCGCCCTGCCCGCGTAGCCTTCGCATTCCTTACAAAGCAGGCATTTCGGGTAGCCGCTCTGCTTTGCGTTCTTTGCGGCCGCTATTGCCTTCGGGTCCTTTTCGGGCTTGGAAAGGTTTATCGAAAGGTCGATATCGCCGTACTGCGACGGTACAACCCAACGTATGTCCTTAACTATTCTGTAACGGCGTATGTAGTCCGAATCGCAGCTGAGCTTATAAAAATACTCCGTTGCCTTTTCAGGACTCTCTTTATACAGCGCGTTAAACTTTTCAATTACCTCGTGAGGCATCGGCATAAGGCACGCCATAAGCTTTGTATCAAACAAATCGCGGTAAACGATACTGTTCTCAATAATTCCCTTTTCAACCGCAAAGTCGAGAAGCTCTCTGAGCGTCTGCTCAAGATTGACGTTCTCATAGTTTTCCTGCGGCTCGTCGTACTCGTCGAGACCGAGCGTCTCGAGAATTCTGTTGGTAACGTAAACCGTGTCGCAGTCCTTACTCAGTCCGGTTTCAAGTCCGTAGCAGACAAGCTTCTTAACGCTTTCGTTAATCATGTTTTATTCCCCTTTGAAATTAATGAAATAATTTTATCATATTTGGTCCTGTTTTTCAACAAGCCCGCCGTTTTCGTCGCGGCTTTTCTTTTTTGATATAATCCATTTAACAAGAATTGCAACCGCCGCAACGGGCAGCAGGGCGAGAATCACGGTGATAATCAGCTTCATCGGAATAAGGTCGTAAACCTTGTCACCCAGCAGAGTAAACAGTATTACGCGCGGCGCTATACCGAGAACGGAGAGAATAAAATACTTAGGAAACGAGAACTTTACCGAGCCGAAGAACAGACTTGCAAAGTCAATGGGAAACACGGGCAGAAGCCTGACGATAAATACCGACGACTGCTTATTCTGCTGCTTTAATTCAAGCAGCTTCCTGCCGCCCTTGTTCTTTTTAAGCAGATTTTCAACGTATTCTCCGCCGAGCATAATGCCGAAGAGATACGACACAGTAACTTCAAGTGAAATACCGAGCATATTCACGGTGACCGCCTTAAGCGGCGAAAAAGCCATGCCGACGGATATGTATATAAGCGAGGCGGGTATAACAAAAACTATGCCCTTTAATCCGTATATTCCGACTATAGTCGCAGCTGCCGTCAGCTCGTTTTTGGACGACGCGACGAGCTGACGGATGTCGATATTCGTCAGCGTGTTGTAGTTTATCGCAACAAGCGCCGCGATAACCAAAATCACGGCGAGTTTGATTATAAGCTTTATTATTTCCTTCTTCTTTTCGTTCAAAACAATTCTCCTGTTCATACGGTAAATACCGATTTTCAGTATTCTATCACAAAAATAAAAACAAAACAAGCCGAAGCATACGCTCCGGCCTGTTTTGTTGTGTGAAAAAAAGAAAGAGTGGGAAAACAAATTATGGAAAAATCTTATGCAACGTAAAGAGAATCGGCGTTTGCCTTTGCCGCCTGTCTGCCGCCGTTTACGAGTTTGAACTCACGGTTTTTACGCATTTCGGCAAGTCTCTTGTTCTTTTTGTAGAGTCTGTACTTGATAACGATTGCCTTCTTAAGCAGCTGCTCGAACTCGATCATCTGCTTCTCGTGGGCAAAACCGTATATCAGTAATACTACAAGTGCGAACTCAACTAAAGTCTTTAACATAATCATTTTATTTTCCTCCAATCGGTAACGTTCGGTGTTTGTGAACATTTGTTCTTGTTGATTACAGCCTCATTATAGCAGGTATTTCAGATTTGTCAATACAAATGTTCGAAAAAATTCCGAGATAAGTCCAAGTATGTGGACTTTACTCACAAAAATACAAAACAAATGTTTTTCTGCAAATCATTCTGATTTTCCTGTTCATCTGCATATTAACACAATATATTGTGGTTGTCAATATATTTACGCACAATTTATAGTGACGAACAAAAAAGTCGCAAAAAAATCGTCTTTTTCTATTTATATATAATTAAATTTATGATAAAATATTTTGACAACTTTTTGTTCGGTTTATAAAACATTTTGTTCGAAAAGGAAATATTATGTTTGTTGATAAGGCGAAAATTTTAATAAAAGCAGGTAACGGCGGCGACGGCGCAGTTGCGTTTCACCGTGAGAAATACGTTGCGGCGGGCGGTCCCGACGGCGGCGACGGCGGACGCGGCGGAAACATTGTCTTTCAGGTTGACGACAATATCTCAACCCTTGCCGATTTCCGCTATAAGCGCAAGTATAAGGCTCAAAACGGTGAGAACGGCAGAGGCTCTCACTGTAACGGCAAGAAGGCGCCCGACCTTGTTATCAGGGTGCCGAGAGGTACTGTAATACGCGAGGTCGAGAGCGGCGTCGTTATGGCCGATATGTCTTCGGACGAGCCGTTTATTGCTGCCAAGGGCGGCAAGGGCGGCTGGGGCAACTGCCACTTTGCGACGAGCACGCGTCAGACTCCGCGCTTTGCAAAATCAGGCGCACCCGGCGAGGAATGGGAGGTCACTCTTGAACTGAAGCTTATAGCCGATGTCGGACTTTTAGGCTTCCCGAATGTCGGCAAGTCCTCGCTTCTCTCCGTTGTCAGCGAGGCGAAGCCTATAATAGGCGACTACCACTTTACTACCATAATCCCCGTTCTCGGCGTTGTTTCGATGGGCCCCGAAAACAGCTTTGTAATGGCTGACATTCCCGGTCTTATCGAGGGCGCGGCAGAGGGCATAGGTCTGGGCCACGAATTCCTGCGTCACGTTGAGCGTTGCCGTATGCTCGTTCATATAGTTGACGTTGCGGGCAGCGAGGGCAGGGACCCCATTGACGACTTCGAAAAGATAAATTCCGAGCTTGAACGCTTCAATCCCGAGCTCGCAAAATGTCCCCAGATTGTTGCGGGCAATAAAATCGACCTTGCGACCGACGAACAGCTCAAGACCTTCCGTGAATATATCGAGGGTAAGGGCTACGAATACTTTGAAATCTGCGCTCCCATTAAGCACAATACGAAGGAGCTTATAAACGCGGTGGCCGCAAAGCTTGCCGAGCTTCCGCCCGTAAAGCGCTACGAAGCCGAGGAAATACCGCAGGAAATCCTGCTGCAGAAAAAGAACAACGGCTTCAAGGTTACCGTTGAGGACGGCGTATATATCGTCGAGGCCGAATGGCTCAACAAGATCCTTATGAAGACCGATCCCGACGACTACGAGTCGCTTCAGTATTTCCAGAACGTCCTGCAGTCCACGGGCATCATTGACGAGCTTATAAAGCAGGGCATTCACGAGGGCGATACGGTTTCAATTTATGACCTTGAATTTGATTACATTCCGTGATTTTTTGCATATTTTCCGCAATTCATCGTCATTTCAGGCTCGGAGTATCTTCATACGCCGTCGCCTTTATTCCTTGCCTTGCGAAAAATCCGCTAAAAAATCAAAACTTTTTAATGATATAAAAAACGGAGAATTATAAATAATGAATATTAATTCATACAACTCTCTGACCCTTGCGTTTCTGGGTGATGCGGTGTATTCGCTTATGGTGCGCGAAAGGCTTGTAAAAAGCTCATCGCTTCCTGCGGGCAAGCTTCACAAACTTTCCGCCGACAGCGTAAACGCGCTGGCTCAAAGCGAGGCGGTTAAGAAAATTCTGCCGCTTCTCACAGAAGAGGAAAACGACGTTTTCCGCCGCGGCAGGAACGCTCATCCCCACCACACGCCGAAGAATCAGTCCGGCGGCGATTACCACTACGCGACGGGACTTGAAGCGCTTTTCGGCTGGCTATATCTGGAAGGCAAAACCGACAGACTGAATGAACTGTTTGAAATAATTAACGAGGAATAAACACTATGTCCGACAAGAAAGAAAACATACGCAATTTCTCAATAATCGCCCATATCGACCACGGCAAGTCAACACTTGCCGACCGTCTTCTTGAGCTGACCGACTCCGTCGCAATCCGCGATATGGAGGAGCAGCTCTTAGACAATATGGAGCTTGAACGCGAGAGGGGAATTACGATTAAGGCGCACGCCGTAAAGCTCGACTACAAGGCTAATGACGGCAAGACCTATGAACTTAATCTTATAGACACTCCCGGTCACGTTGACTTCAACTACGAGGTTTCGAGAAGCCTTGCCGCGTGCGAGGGCGCGGTGCTTATAGTTGACGCGTCGCAGGGCATTGAGGCTCAGACGCTTGCAAACACCTATCTTGCGCTTGACCACAATCTTGAAATCGTACCGGTTATCAATAAAATCGACCTCCCTGCCGCCGATCCCGAGCGTGTTGCGCAGGAGGTAGAGGACGTTATCGGCATTCCCTGCCTTGAAGCGCCGAGAGTATCTGCCAAGACGGGCGAGAACGTCGGCGCGGTGCTCGAGGAAATCGTAAAGCTTGTTCCTCCGCCCGAGAATCACGACGACAAGCCGCTGAGAGCGCTGATATTTGACTCAATTTACGACAGCTACCGCGGCGTTATAGTTTACGTGCGCGTAATGGACGGTTCAATTAAACCCGGCGACACTATGAGAATGATGGCGACGGGCGCAGAGTTTAACGTAGTCGAAACGGGCTATATGCGCGCGACCTCGCTCGAGCCGTGCAAATGTCTCTCGTCGGGCGAGGTAGGTTATATCACCGCTTCAATCAAGACAGTTTCCGACGCGAGAGTCGGCGACACGGTTACGACGGCCGAGAATCCCGCAAGCGAGCCTCTGCCGGGATACCGAAAGGTTAATCCGATGGTATTCTGCGGTATTTATCCCGCCGACGGCGCTGACTACGAAAATCTCCGCGATGCGCTTGAAAAGCTTCAGCTTAACGACGCGGCGCTTTCCTATGAGCCCGAAACCTCGGGCGCGCTGGGCTTCGGTTTCCGCTGCGGATTTCTGGGTCTTTTACATCTTGAAATAATTCAGGAGCGTCTTGAAAGAGAATACAATCTCGACCTCGTTACTACAATTCCGAGCGTTATTTATAAAATTCATCTTACCGACAAATCTGTCGTTGAAATCGACAATCCCTGCAACTATCCCGACCCCGCGACGGTTGATTTTGCCGAGGAGCCAGTGGTTGAATCGCATATCTATTCGCCGCCCGAATACGTCGGCGCTATAATGGATTTGTGTCAGGACCGACGCGGCAACTACGAGGGTATGACCTATCTTGACGCGGACCGCGTTGACCTTAAATACACGCTTCCGCTCAACGAGATTATCTACGACTTTTTTGACGTGCTAAAGTCGAGAACGCGCGGTTACGCTTCGTTTGACTATGAAATGAAGGGCTATCAGAAGGCTACGCTCGTCAAGCTTGACGTGCTTCTCAACGGCGATATGATTGATGCGCTTTCATTTATAATCCACTCCGAAAAGGCGTACCCGAGAGCCAGACGAATAGCCGAAAGGCTCAAGGAAAACATTCCGCGCCAGATGTTCGAAATCCCGATTCAGATTGCAATCGGCGGCAAGGTAATTGCCCGCGAAACCGTCAAGGCTATGCGCAAGGACGTTCTTGCCAAGTGCTACGGCGGCGACATCACGCGTAAGAAGAAGCTGCTTGAAAAGCAGAAGGAAGGCAAAAAGAGAATGCGCCAGTTCGGTACCGTCGAGGTGCCGCAGGAGGCGTTTATGGCGGTGCTTAAATTAGATGACTGACAGAGAAAAGATACTTTCCCGTCTTGACGAACTGAATATAGAATACAAGCTTGCCGAGCATAAGGCGGCGTTCGCCATGGAGGACTACGACGAACTCGGCATAAATAAAAACGACGAAATCTGTAAGAATCTTTTTCTTCGCGATTACAAGGGCAACCGTCATATGCTCGTTGTGCTCAAAGGCTCGAAAAACGCCGATTTAGTGCTTATCAGAAACGAAATCAATTCCTCGCGTCTGTCCTTCGCGTCCGACGAGAGGATGAGAAAGCACCTCAACGTCACCACGGGTTCGGTTTCGCCGCTCGGCATAATCAATGACGAAAACGACGCCGTCGAGGTCTATTTCGACCGCGACTTAAAGGGCGCAGAAAGACTCGGTTTTCATCCCAACGACAACACGGCGACGGTGTTTATGAGCTTTGACGGTATCAGCCGCTACGTTGAGAGCACGGGACACCGAATCGCTTTTATAAACGTTTGATATGAATAACATAGGTTTATATATTCACATTCCATTTTGCGCTTCGAAATGTCCGTACTGCGATTTTTATTCGTTCCGTTCGGACGAAGCGACAAGGGAAAAATACGCCGAAGCGGTTATAAGAGAGCTGCATTCTGCCGCTGGAAAATACGGGAGAACTGCCGACACGCTGTATCTGGGCGGCGGCACTCCGTCGCTTCTCGGCGGAAATATACTTGCCGATATTATTGAAGCGGCTAAGCGGGATTTCCGTATTGACAGCGGCGCAGAGATTACCGTTGAGTGCAATCCGCACTCGCTTGAGAACGGTATATTTGAAAAGCTGAAAGCTGCAGGCGTCAGCCGCATTTCCTTAGGTCTGCAGTCGGCAAATGACTCGGAACGCAAACGCTTAGGCAGACGCGCCGACAGAAGCGAAATTGAAAGCGTGATAAAAAGCATAAAATCAGCGGGGATTGACAATATATCGCTCGACGTTATGCTCGGTATTCCCGATGGTAATATTGACAGCCTTAAATCCACGCTTGACTTCTGCATTTCGCAGGACGTAAGCCACATAAGCGGCTATATACTCAAAATCGAGGAAGGAACGCCCTTTGAAAAACTGCAGGGGACGCTCAGCCTTCCCGATGACGATGCGGTCAGCGATATGTATCTGTTTATGTGTGAATATCTTGACAGTCACGGCTACAAGCAGTATGAGATTTCAAACTTTGCAAAACGCGGTTCTGAAAGCCGTCACAATCTGAAATACTGGAACTGTGAGGAATATCTCGGCATAGGCGCTGCTGCTCATTCGTTTATTGACGGTAAACGCTTTTACTACCCAAGAAGTGCAGAGGGCTTTATCAACGGCATTACGCCCGAAGCCGACGGCGAAGGCGGGGATTTAGGCGAGTACGCGATGCTCCGTTTACGCCTTACCGACGGTCTTGACGAAGGAGAGCTTAAGAAAAAAATCGGCATTTCAATCCCCGATAATATGCGTAAAAAAGCCGAAAAATACGCCGCCGACGGTTATCTCGTCAGCGACGGGCAGGGAATACGCCTTACCCGAAAGGGCTTTCTGGTTTCCAATACAATAATTTCCGAGTTGATATATTAAAGCTTTTGTGTTAAAATACTAAAAATCCAAACGAAAGAAGGTGGACAGTGTGCCCATTAAAATTGACGACCGACTTCCCGCGCATCACTCGCTCGAGCTGGAAAACATCTTTGTTATGACCGAAACGCGCGCGACTACTCAGGACATACGTCCGCTTAAGATTATTATTCTTAATTTAATGCCGACCAAGATTGAAACGGAGACTCAGATTTTAAGACTTCTGAGTAATTCGCCGCTTCAGGTTGACATAGAGCTTTTGCAGGTTACCTCGCATACCTCGAAGCACACCTCGCAGGAGCACATGCTCAAGTTTTACAAGACCTTTGACGACGTAAAGGAAAAGAAATTTGACGGCATGATAGTCACGGGCGCGCCCGTCGAGCTTATGGATTTCGAAGAGGTTGACTACTGGGACGAGCTTTGTGAAATATTCGACTGGGCTGCTAAAAACGTCTACTCGACCTACAATATCTGCTGGGGCGCTCAGGCGGCGCTTTACCACCGATACGGCGTACCGAAGCACCTGCTTGATGAGAAGAAATTCGGAATTTTCGAGCACTATCCGCTCGACCTCTACCATCCGCTTCTGCGCGGCTTTTCCGACCGGTATTTCGTCCCCCATTCCAGACACACCGAAACGAGAAAAGAGGACGTTATCAAGGTTAAGGATTTGCAGATACTTTCGTATTCCGATATGGCGGGAGTACACCTTATCAGCGATATGGCATGCCGCAATTTCTACTGTACGGGACACTCCGAGTATGACAGCGACACGCTCGCCAAGGAATATTTCAGGGATCTGGGTAAGGGCCTTGATATCAAGATGCCCTACAACTATTTCCCTAACGACGACACGAGGCAGGTGCCCAGAAATACCTGGCGCGATACGGGCTGTCTTCTGTTCCAGAACTGGCTGAACTACTTCGTTTATCAGAAGACGCCTTACGATCTGAATTCCATCTGAGGTTTTTAGGAGGGTATTATGAACAGAGTTGAAATCATTACGTTTGACAAATTGCCGACTAACGTTTATGAGCTTAAGACAATGGCGGATATGTCCACGCCGTTCAAGACGGCGGCGTTAAGCGTGCTTGCGTTTCTGCAGTACGAAAACGACCCCGAAGCGGCATTTGAGATGATTGATTATCTCAAGGGACCTCAGCCGCTCTCAAATCTTGACAAGCAGTTCATCCGCGACAGACTTGAGGAAAAGGGCTACGTCATCCGCTCGTATTTCGAGGGCACGAGCCCCGAGAACGACTATACGCTTCCCGTCGCTCCGTACAGCATTGAGGTCAGCGACAATCCGTATTCGTATTCAAACGAGCATTACGCCACGCTTTATCTCAAATCCTCGGGCGCCGATTCGCTTCGTCAGGTCACCCTGCGCGAAAAGGGCGACGGAACCTGGTGCCTGTGGGGACACACCTTCCTGTCGGACATCCACGTTCCCAAGTCAAAGGACCCCTGGGCGTAAGCTGAATAAAAAGTAAAATTAAAAAGGACGGCGAATTTCGCCGTCCTTTTCGTTATGTGTATTATTGTTTTAATCGAACATTCCCGCCTTGTCCATACGCATTATAATCGTAGCTATTTCAGCTCTCGAAGCGCTGGCTGTCGGCGCAAGTGTGCCGTTACTCTTGCCCGTAATTACGTTCCATACAGTTGCCCACTTCATTGCATTAATTGCAAACGGGCTGATTGACGAAATGTCGGAAAAGTCACCGCTTATTACTGCATCGCTCATATCCGGTGAACCGCTATATCTGTAAAGAATTGTTGCCACTTGTTCTCTTGTAATCGGGTCGCCGATGCCGAATTTGCCGTTGTCGTAGCCTTTGATTATGTCATTAGCAACCGCCCATGCAATAGATTTTCCGTAATATGACGACATATCAACGTCCGAAAGATTACAGCTGTCATAGCTGTTCAAATCAGCACCTGCAATTCTTGCAAGTATTACAACGAAGTCCTGACGCTGAAGCTTGTCCGCTGCGCCGAAGCGGCCGTCCTTGTAACCGCTGATAAATCCTTTTGCAGCATTATAGGCGGCTGCGTCTGCATACCATTCTCCCGCGGGCGCGTCGGGGAAGTATTTGGGTGCAAGTATCTTTACGGGAATACTCTGCTCTTTGCCTGCAAAGAGTACTTTAATGCTGTAAGTGTTGCCTGCCGTCCAGTGTTCTGTATCTTGACAGTCTTTAAAAGCCGGTCCGCCAAAACTGCTTCCCAACGCATAAGGAAGCGCATTATCGTTTTCGTCAAGATATTTTTTCTCAATAGACCCGTTTATACTCTGCAGTGTATAAACGTTGCTTGTACCGTCGTTGAAATATACGGTAAGTCTGTTGCCTGAAGCGTCATAAATGTTCCACAAATAGTAGTAGTTATAAGCTTTGTCATCAGCGTCATAACGTTCGTACGACTCGCTGATACCCTCTACAAGCTCGATAGGTCTCGCGGGTGTAAATTCAAAGCTCTCGATAGGATTGTCAATCATCTCAACGGGAATCTTTTCCTCAAGGTCTTTGTAAGAAATTGTAATGTAATTTTCGCCGTCTCTGGTCCATCCGTTACTACTAAAATCGAAAAATACGTCCTGCTCAAAAAGAACATAATAAGGTCTTCCGTCGGAATCCATAAACGTATTGTTGAAGTGACTGACGAAAAGCTCCAGTGTTGAGCCGTCTTCAAAGGTCAGCGTCAGCTTTGCGCCGGGAACGTCAATCGAAAGCGCATAGCACCATACGTATTCGTGAGTCTGCCAATCCTGAACATATGCACCGCTTATGTTCTCGATAACCTGAATCGGAACATCGGAAGTAAACTCCATATCAACAATGGGGTTTTCGTCAAGATTGATTTTTTCGCTCTGAGCGGATGTGCATAAGCCCAGAATACTCATCACGCTCAGCATCATAACAACCGCGAGCAGAACCGATAAAATCTTCCTTGTGTTTTTCATAATAAACCTCCCTGAAAGGATAATAAACATAATACTATAAAATGCTTACAAAACAATAATACCATCAATACAGTACACTGTCAATCAGTTTTAGTGAATTTTTCGCTAAAACATTAGCGAACAGTTCGCTGAAAGTATAATCATTACATAGGTGAAAGGCAGTGATTGTATGTACAGGCGAATTCGTGATTTGCGCGAGGATAAAGATATGACGCAGACACAGATGAGCGAGATACTTATGTGCTCGCAAAGAGTTTACTCAAATTATGAGCGCGGTGACGTTGATATTCCTACAAACATACTCATCAAGCTCGCCGATTATCATAAGGTTTCGGTTGACTATCTGCTGGGCAGAACAGATAATCCGAAAATGAATAAGTGAAGGTAAAATATTGAAAATCCCCCTCGTCTGAGGGGGATTTTTGTTTGCTTATTTTATCGGCTCAACCGTGAAGGAATATTCATATTCCTTGTTCGGGTGGAGAATATAGGGCTCGCGCACCTTCGCGTCGCCCGGCATATCGCCGCCCACGCCCATCTGCGCAAGGTCGAAGTTAAAGGTCGTGATATCCGAGTGCTTTAACTTGTGAATGTGCGTCGCCGCTTCAAGCTCGTTCTGGGTGTAGTGCCACGCGCTGAATTCAAGCGGAGTTGAAAGGGGAGCGGTGAACTTAAGTCCCTTCGAGCCGTCGGCGTTGAACAGCTCAACCCAGCGTATATCAACGCGGTTGCCGTTCTCCTGCGGTCTCATGTAGTGATGCTCAAGGTCGTTGACGCTCTTTTCCCAGATACTGATTTTCGCGCCAGTCTTACGGTCGGAATAGGTTTCCTGCGGACCTCTGCCGTACCACTTGACGAGGTCAAGCTCCTTGACGAGTCCGAACTGCATACCGAAACGAAGCACGGGACCGCCCTTCGGAGTACCCTTAAGCTCGAACTTAAGTCTGCCGTCGGGATAAACGGTGATTACCGAGTGAACGTCGTTCATTGAGATTACGTCCCAGCTGTACTTGATTACAACCTCGCCGCTTCTCTTCTGCTCAATGTCAGCCAGCTTGCCCCAGAGCTTTTCGGTCGCCTTCTGCCAG
Organism: Clostridiaceae bacterium; assembly: GCA_016290515.1. Taxonomy (GTDB): domain Bacteria; phylum Bacillota; class Clostridia; order Oscillospirales; family Acutalibacteraceae; genus Fimenecus. The sequence goes on along the minus strand of JAEEUJ010000010.1, from coordinate 1,740 downwards.
CGGTAGTACGGGTGCATCGGAATAAGAGGCGGCATAAAGTTGAGCGTTGACAAATCGTTGTCTGTAACGGCTCTGAAGAAATTCGGCTTGATTTCGCTCTTGACGTATTCCTTCTCGTCATATTTGAGCGATACAATCTTGCCTTCCTTGATAACTACCGAGAAGCTGTCATTCTGAACGACAACCTTGCCGTTATGGTCAACAAAGATAAGCTCGGTATTCGGCCATTTTTCCTCAACCTCTGCCTTTTCTTTCAGTATGAACTGGTCGAAGCTCTGCTCGTAACCTTTTTCGCAGTATGGCTTATCCTCCTTAGTGATATAGGAAACGATAAGCACGTATTCCTTATTTTCGGAAAGGTCGCACTTGAACGGAATCTCTACTTCCTTTTCGCTCATCGGCGCAACGGTTACCGTACCGAGAGTGCCGCTTTCAACCTCAACGCCGTCGGCATTGATAACCCATTTTATTTCAAAGCCCGAAAGGTCGGTGAAAAGGTGCTTGTTCTTAAGCGTAAAGAGCTTCTTTTCAAGGTCCTTTGCTTCAAGTTTGATTTCGCTGTAAACCTTCCTGACCTCATACCACGACGGATGCGGCTTTCTGTCGGCGGCAATAATGCCGTTGGCGCAGAAATATGTGTTTGAGCCTGTAACCGCGGTGGTGTTGGGAAGGGTGAGCGGCTTCTTCGGCTCCTTCTTCTCAAAGTCGGTGCCGTACAGCCAGTGGTCGCCGTCCTCGGCCTTATAGCGGATTGCCTGGTCAACAAAGTCCCAGATATAGCCGCCGCACATATTGTCGTACTTCTCAAAGTCGTCCATAAACTCCTGGAAGTTACCGAGGCTGTTTTCCATAGCGTGAGCATATTCGCAAAGCAGTACGGGCTTCGTGTAGGCTTCCTTCGGTATGGGCTTCGAGTCGGCGGCAAGCGCATTTGCAATATTGTCGTAAAGCGTGATTTCAATAGGCGTGCGTGTGCCGAGCTTCTCCATGGTATCTGCCATCGGATACATTCTTGAGATAACGTCGCTCTTTGTAAAGTCAAAGTCGCCTTCATAGTGGAACTGACGGGTCTTGTCGAGCTCGAGCGCCGCCTGCTTCATCTTCATAAAGTTGTCGCCGTCGCCCGCCTCGTTGCCGAGTGACCACATAAATACGCAGGGATGGTTTCTGTCACGAAGCACCATACGCTCCATTTTGTCAACAACTGCGCCCGTCCAGACGGGATTGCTGCCGGGAACGCCCTTGCGTCTTACGCCGTGTGTTTCAAGGTCGCACTCGTCCATAACGTAGAAGCCGTACTCGTCGCAAAGCTCGTACAGATACGGGTCGTCGGGGTAGTGAGAAGTTCTGATTGAGTTGATATTTGCCTTTTTCATAAGGCTTAAGTCCTGAAGATATCTTTCCTTCGGGACTGCCCAGCCGTGATCGGGATCAAAGTCGTGGCGGTTTACGCCCCTTATCATAAGCGGCTGACCGTTGAAGAGTATCTTTTCGCCGACAATTTCAACCTTTTTGAAGCCGAAGCGGATCGTCTTGTAGCTCGCGCCCTCGCCGTCAACCGAAAGCTCGATTACAAGGCGGTAAAGATTCGGCGTTTCGGCGCTCCACTTTTCGGGATTCTCCGCGGTGCAGGCGAGGTTGATTTTGTTTGCGCCCTTCTGAGTTTCAATTTCCTCACAGCCGATTTCGGTTCTCTTGCCGTCCTTTTCATAGAACGCCTTTACCGTTGCCTTTTTGGTC
>JAEEUJ010000120.1 GCA_016290515.1 Clostridiaceae bacterium | reverse complement strand
AATGAAAAAGCCCAAAAACCGCATAAAATAAGGGCTTCCGAGCGGAAGCCCTGGAGCTACTGGTCGGACTCGAACCGACGACCTATGCATTACGAATGCATTGCTCTACCAACTGAGCCACAGTAGCGTATTATTAAATTGTTGCTGCTATGACCTCCCGTTTACGAAAAAGTCCTGGAACCGTTCGTATAGAGATATATAGCGGTCTTAAGCCGTTTTTATTATCCTTCTTGGTGCTTGATTTTTCGTTTGACGCTCTCTTTCGCTGTGGCTTTCCGTTCGTAAATGGTCATTGAATGGTCATTAATTAACAAGAAAAAACACGAATACTTCTGCGAGAAGAAAGACCCGAACTCCGTATTTCAGGCATACCGGGTGCAATAATTTTACACAGAACAACTTAAAAGCCTTCGTTTTCTTTCTGCGATTAAAAATGCTGGATTTATCTGTGAACTTGTGGTATGTGTTTGTTAAAAACGAAAGGGGTCCTTTTAAAATGGAAGGACTCGAACAAAGCACAGCTTTTATCAGCCATAGGGGGTGCAATTTATTACACTACCCCACCCGGAAAATCCCGGCTCAAACTATTAGAAGGGCGAACACGGAGAAGCTTTTAATAAGAAAAACTGTGGCAAGTTCTTGAATGTTTTTTGAATTGTCTATTCCGACCTTGATAAGCTCCTTTTCTTCTTGCGTGAGTTTGTAGCTTGTGTTAGAAGTGTTTATTTTTCTGATAATGTTAACGATTTGTTAATTATTATATTATAATATTGACTATTAGTCATTTTGTGGTAAAATATCACACGAAATTTAAAAATGACTGATAGTCATTTTTATCGGAGGTGTTATTTTTGGGTAAAATTGAGGAAAAAAAGCTCGATAAATTTCGCAGAATCCTTGACTCTGCTTATGCGCTGTCTGAGCATAAGGACGTCCATTTTGTATCCATTGATGAAATAGTGAAAAACGCAGGCGTTTCAAAGGGTACATTTTATTTGTATTTCAAGGATAAGTACGATTTGATTTCAAAAATCATTGTTGATAAAATAAGCGCTTTTATGTCGGAAAACGACGCCGAAGGTCTTTGGCTCGATAGCTCGTCCGATTACGGAGAAAGTATTGACAGTCTTGTAAAAGGAATTTCCGAATTCTTAAAAAAGAATATGACGCTGACAAAGCTGATTGATAAAAATGTTCATATATGCGTCAATGCGGTTATTGAAAATCTTTCCGGTTCTCCGAAAAAACTCTATGACGCAACTCTTGAGGCTCTTGTGACAAGCGGTCTGAGTAAAGCCGAAGCGGAGAATAAACTTTATATTTTCTTCGATATGACGGTTTCGTGCTGCTGTAACGCGCTTATAAGAGGCAAACCGTTGGGCATTGATGAGGTTTGCAGAAATCTTACCGATATATTTACCTGTTATGTAGCGGGCGTTTCTTTATCTGACAGGGGGGCGAAAGTATGAAAAGAATAGCTCTATGGGAGGCCAAGCACCCGAAAATTGTTATAGCAATAGCCATTGCGCTTGTAATTCCCTCAATTATCGGCTTTATTATGACAAGAGTTAACTATGATATTATGTCATATTTGCCCGACAGTGTTGAATCGGTACAAGGCGAAGAAATACTTGACAAAACCTTTAATAATGCGAGCATGTCAATTATTGTCGTTGAAAAATCGGATGCAAAATATGTTGCCGCATTAAAGGACGAAATAGAAAAAATGGACGCAGTAAGCTCAGTTATCTGGGTGAACTCGCTTGCGGATATTTCTATTCCTCAGGATGTTTTGCCCGACGCACTAAAGGATATTTTTTACAGCAAATCCTCTGACAGTACAATGATGCTTGTTCAGTATAAGTACGCAGGTTCGTCCGCCGAAACCATGCAAACCATAAAGAATATCAAAACGCTTTTGAGCAAGAATGCGTTTATTTCGGGCGTCTCGGCTATAGTTGAGGATACAAAGGAGCTAACCGATAAAGAAGCGCCGATTTATATAGTCCTTGCGATTGTAGTTGCGCTTGTTGCGATGTCTTTTATGATGGAATCCTGGCTGCAGCCGTTTATCGTGCTTGCCGCTTTGGGCATTGCAATAATATACAATATGGGTACAAATGTGTTTAAGGGTGAAATATCGTTTATAACTCAGAGCATAGCGGCGATTCTTCAACTCGGCGTTACAATGGACTACTCGGTATTTCTTATTGACCGATATAACGAAGAAAAACTGAAAACTCCCATGCGCGAGGAAGCTATGGCGAACGCCGTTACAAAATCGTTTACGGCTCTTATAGGCAGCTCGTTGACGACCATTTTCGGCTTTCTTGCCCTGTGCTTTATGACCTTTACGCTCGGACTGGATATAGGTCTGGTTATGGCTAAAGGCGTTGTTTTCGGTATTCTTACGGTTGTTCTTATCCTTCCCGAGCTTGTGCTGATATTTGAGGATACAATGAATAAATATAAGCATAAGTCATTTCTGCCCCATTTTGAGAAACTTAATAATTTTGTTTTCAAATACAAAGCTGTATTTGCGGTGCTTTTCGTCTTACTGTTAATTCCCGCATATTTGCTTCAGAGCAAGGTAGACCTTTATTACAGTATGGATAAGGCGCTTCCCCAAGACTTAATTTCAATTCAGGGACTTTACAAAATGAAGAACGAATTTCAGATGGCGTCAACTCAATTCGTTATCATTGACGACAGTATTGATTCGGGTAAGCTTACAAAGCTCGAAAACGAAATTGAGAATCTTGACGGAGTATCATCAGTTTTTTCATATAACAACGTAATCGGCCCCGCCATTCACGAAGATATCGTGCCGGATAAGATACTTGATATCTGCAAAAAAGACGGCAAGCAGTTGATTATGGTAAACTCTGTTTATGAGTCTGCCTCGGACGAACTCAACAGTCAGATTGATAAAATGACTGCAATAATCAAATCCTATGACCCTGATGCGATTGTAACGGGCGAAGGGGCAATCACCAAGGATATGATAGTTACCACAAACAGAGATTTCAATGTAACTGCAATGCTTTCGTTAATAGCGATTTTTATATTGCTTGCGGTAACTTTCAAGTCAATTTCACTTCCCGTGCTTCTTATTCTGTCAATTGAGCTTGCAATCTGGATTAATCTTTCGATTTCGAAACTACTCGGCGCTGAGGTTTCGTTTGTCGGCCCGACGGTTATTAACTGTATTCAACTCGGCGCGACGGTTGACTATGCGGTGCTTCTGACCACAAGATTCCGCGAGGAACTTCATTCGGGACTTGACAAAAAAGAAGCCATACTCAAGGCGGCAAACGCAGCGGAGCGTTCGGTATTTCAAAGCGCGGTTGTATTCTTTGTTGCAACATTCGCTGTCTATCTGGTATGCAATATTTCAATTGTCAAGGGCATCTGCTCACTTCTTGCAAGAGGCTCGGTTATAAGCGCGGCGTCAATAGTATTTTTCTTAATGCCCTTGCTCTATATATTTGAAGGCGTTATTTCAAAAACGACATTCGGATGGGCGAAAGGCAAAAAAGCCGCTTCGGTAAATACGGAAAATATAGCTAAGGAGGAAAATCAAAATGCGTAAACAAACCTCACTTAAAATAATATCTGCAATTATTGTATTAACTCTCGGGGTGTTAACCTTTTCGGGATGCGGTAAAAAAGCAGCCACAAACAACAAAATAATTCTCAACGAAATCGGCGAGGAGGAATATGTTCAGCAGGTTTATACAACAATAGCGACCGATGTTAATAAGCAGGAGTCAGTTTATGTTAATCTCTCACCTGAGGGAGAGGTCAAAAAGGTCAGCGTCACGGACTGGCTTCATTCGGATTCTCCGCAGGTTAGAATTGTCGATACCAGTCCGCTGACGGAAATCCGCAACGTTAAATCGATGACCAATCCTGTGCTTGAAAACGGAATGCTGTGCTGGGATATGGACACAACCGACCTTTACTATAACGGCATCAGCGAGGAAAAGCCGCCCGTGGAAATAGGTATTAAGTATTTTATTGACGATAAAGAGGTAAGCCCTTCAAAAATAGCCGGAATGAACGGCCATGTGAGAATTGAAATTACACCGAAAAACAATCTGAAAAAACAGGTTACCGTTAACGGCGCGGAATATACTGTTTCCTGTCCGATGCTGCTTGTCGGCGGAATGATACTTCCCGAAGGTCAGTACACAAATATTTCAATCGATAACGGCACCTCAATCAGCGACGGCTCTAAGCAGATAGTTTTCTTTGCGGGTGTTCCCGGGATTGAAGAGAGTTTGGGTATATCGCAACTTAATATTTCCCTTTTAAATCAAAGCCTTGTCAATGACAAATATACGATTCAGGCAGATGTCAGGGACTTCACAATCGGTAATATTATGTTTGCCGTTCTTCCTTTCTCATCAATCGGCTCTATAGGTAACGGAGAGCTGCCCGAAACAGTTGATGATGTCAAGGATATTCTTTCCGACGTTCAGCTTGTTTCGTCTGCTTTCAAGGGGCTTGATATGAACAGAATTATCAGTCTTCTTTACGGTGACGCGGATAAGGCGACTGATATGCTTTCGGCAATTAAAGAGGCAATTGAGCTTTATTCAAGCAATGAAAAACTTATAAAGACTCTCGGTGCGTATATGACAGACGACAATATTGCAAAGCTTGATAAGCTTATTACCGACCTTAACAGCACCGATGTAAACGCTCTTTCGAAGACGCTTTCCGACCCTGCGGTCAGAACGCTGCTCAGTCTTCTTCCTCAGCTTTCTTCATCGGTATCGGAGGTTTCAAAGCTGTCGGCTGACATCAACGATGTAATGCCTATCTTCAAGGCAATGAGCAAGGATATGGAAGATCCGGAAATACAGCAGTCACTCGAGAACCTTCCTGCAACGCTTGAGAAACTCAAAGAAATACTTGCGGTTGTTGAAGAAAATCAGGAGCTTATCGAGGCGATTGGCAATTTTACAAGTGCAGATAATTCAAAAAGAATAGACCAGATTCTTAAAACATCCGAAAAGTATATAAGCATGGATAATCTTTCCGAGGCTCAGGCTCAGGCTCTTGCCGGAAGAACTAAGGAATGGCTCAGCTTCGGTATGAGTTATGATATTTTCACCGCAAAGACAGACGGTATGAGGTCCAATGTGATTTTTGCCTACAAGACCGAAGCGATTACCGAATCCGAAAAGAAATAGTTTGTTAGTCAAATCTGAATTTGACTAATTTTGAGGTTGCTTATATATTGTGGAGTAAAGAAAATGCAAAGTGTAAAATTGATATTTAAATATAACTTTTTCCAGTATGTATGGATTTTTATTGCAGGCTGTTATCTTGGATATACCGTTGAAACTATTTGGTGTCTTATTAAAAACGGCTATATAGAGAGCAGAAAATCATTGGTGCTCGGTCATTTAAGTGTTGCCTATGGAATGGGAGCAGTGCTTTTGACCCTGTTACTTGTGAATTTTGAAAAGGCGCCCTTATGGAAAACGTTTCTGGTTTCCTTTGTCAGCGGAACGCTTGTGGAATATATCTGCTCATGGGGTCAGGAAACCTTTTTCCATTCTGTAGCGTGGGACTACAGCCATTTACCTTTGAATATAAACGGCAGAGTATGCCTGCTTTATTCGATTTTCTGGGGATTTCTCGGTGTTGTCTGGGTTAAGGCAGTTATTCCTGCTCTTTCAAAGATATTTGATAAGGTACATATTCCGTATGAAAAATACTTGATATATTCGTTTCTGGCTTTCTTTTTATTCGATGCACTTCTGTCTGCGTCAGCGGCGGTAAGAATGAACAAAAGACAGAACGGCATTAAAGCAAATAATGTTTATGAGGAATATCTTGACGGACTTTTCGATGCTGAA
>JAEEUJ010000009.1 GCA_016290515.1 Clostridiaceae bacterium | reverse complement strand
TGATATCAGCAGCAGTCTTGTACGCACCGTCAAGAACGAGTCCGCAGAACTGAGCCTTGTCAACGTTGAACATGTCGTATGCGTCGATTGCGCCGTCGCCGTCAACGTCACCGAAGATGATTACCTTGTAGATTGCAAGGTCGCCGATAGCCGGGATGCTGAGGGTTACGGTTGCGCCGGTACCGAAGAGGCCTGCTGCAGAAGCTGCAGGAGTAAGAACTGCCTCGTTAACCGAACCGGTTACGTAGGAAAGAAGTCCCTGAAGTGATGAGATAGCTCCGGGAAGAACGCCCATGATGAGCTTAACATCAGTTTCAACGTCGGAGATAACCGAAGCGTTTGTGGACTCGATTACTACGTTGCATACGAAGTTGTTGATTGCTGCTTCGAGCTTGTCGGCGCAGGCATCAACCTTAGTTCTGTTCTTTGTGGAGTCAACTCTGTCATAGTCAACGAATGAATATGCGGGATGATCGTAAAGAACAGCAGCGTTGCCGTTAAGGTCGGTGTAGCGAACACCGAGTGCTCTTACGAGTGTGCCGTATGCTTCGTCCTCGGTCATACCTGCAACTACATCATAGTACTGAGAGTTGTTAAGGATAACTTCGGCATTAGCGATAAGGCCTGTAAGTTCGTTGTCGAGATAATTCTGGCCGTCTTCCTTCATCGAGCGTGCGATCTTAAGAAGGTCATGCTGAGCCATCATAAGTTCATACTTAGCGTCGAAGATTTCTGACGGAAGTGAGTTCGCAGCTGCAACTGCCTGAGCGTTTGCAAGTGCGTCCTGATATGCTGCCCAAGTGTCAGCGGTGTAGATTGAAGAATCATAGTTCTGAGCCTGAGCATAAGCGATTTCCTTGTTCAGGAACTGATCCTGATAGGAAGCGGATACGTCTCTCGGGTTAGCTGTCATGAACTGCTTGTAGTACGGAAGAAGGGCAGCCTGATTCTTAACATTAAGTTCGTCATAGCTTGCCGGTCTCCATGCTGCAAGGTCAGCTGCATACTGATCAAGCTGATCCTGAGTCGGATTAACGATTGTGTAGTTAATACCTACGAGCTCTTTGCCGCTCTTTGCTGCAACGATAGCATCGATCTGCTCAGCAGAAGCGCCGTCACCCTCGATGTACTTTGCCGGAGCTGCGGGCTCTGTCATAGCATTGATCATCTCACGGGTCTTGGTTCTCTGCTTCTCATACTGGAAGTACTCGAAGAGCTGATGGTCAGCAAAGTCATAGTCTTCGCCGTTTGCTCTGTCTTCGCAAGCGTCAAGAGCTGTCTGAAGCATTGCTCTCTGAGTGGTGTAGTCTTCCTTAACGAAGTAGTCACCGTCAACGAGTGCGTCATAAGCTGCCTGAAGAGCGTCAAGCTTAGCCTGAACGTTGGAAGCTGTATATCTTGCTGAGAATGTGCCTGTGGTCTTGGGACCGATAACAAGCTGAGCAGCGTCCTTAAGAGCTGCAAGGAAGGTGTTGTAAGCAGCGGTGTAGTCGCCCGAAAGGTTGGTCTTGCCGATGCCCTGAACACTGTTATAGAGGTCTGACAGATCCTTAATATCATACCAGTAGAATGTACCGGAGTTAAGGTTGTCAACGCCCTTTCTGGAGTTGGTGCCTCTGCCGTCGTTACCGACTGATACGCTGAATACGCCGCCCGAGTAAGCACTACCGGGAACAAGTGCGTCAGCATCGTTAACTACGAGAGGCGAGATGTTCATCTGCGAGCCCTTAGCCTCCATGTAACCGTGGTCGGCAGTCTTCATGTTAGCGTTAGCGGACGAGCCGTGAACGAACGATGAAGTTGTGCCTGCGGTAAAGCTCTTATATGCAAGAGGTGATGCGGGAGCGGTGTTTCTCGTAGCCGAGATAACCCACTGCGCTCTGTCAACTTCACTTGAGAACGGGATTGAGAACGCCTCAATTGCGTCAACGGTGTTAACGAACTGAATGGTCTCGTACTCGTTACGGTAGAAGTCAACGTAAGTTGTGAAGATGTAAGAATACTTGTACTCGCTTGACTTTGCAACTACGTTCGACGACTGAGCTGTCGGTGAAACGAAGGTTGTGATTGTCTTATACTGAGTACCGCCGAGAACGGCGCCGTCCTTACCGGTGAACTCGTAACCGACAGTAATCTGAACAGCTCTCTCGGTGTTGCTGGAGTTCGCAAGTGTGAAGGTTGCATCCTCCCAAGGCTGAAGAACCTTGTTGTTGGGGTTGCAGGTGATTGTGCCGTCGTTCGAGGTGATGCTTACAACCTTGATGGAGTAAGCGGTATCAACGATTGACGAATTTCTGTGCTTGAGCAGCATACCTGCGGAGTTGTTGATAACCTTGAGGGTTTCGGTACCGCTTGTAAGGAAGTAGCTGCCTGCTGCAGAGTTCGAAAGCTGAAGGATCGGGTCCGCATATTCCTGAGGATCTGTCTTCCAGCCGAGGAAGATGTTAACGAGCGACATTACCGGGTCAAGCAAGCCGTTGTTATAGAGAGTTGTGAGCTTGCCGACAAGGGTGTTGATTGTGCCTGTAAGGTTGGAGTGGCTGAACAGAGCAGTTACAGTGGTATATGTACCGGATGCAAGGAGATCTGTGCCGCCCATTACCTTATTGGTAACGCCGTTAAGGATGTAAACTACAAGTTTAACAGCCTGATCGAGAATCTTTGTGTTTCTGAAGTAGCCCGAAGGTACGTCAAAAGCAGAAATGAATGTTGCGAAATCGAGATCCGAAATAGCGTTTACAAGCTTGCCTCTGAGGATGTTCTCAAGGAACGTGCCGGAGGTTGTCGAAACGCCGCTGTCGTTGAGCAGCTGGTTAAGAGGAAGGATCTTAAGAAGAACCGTATTGATCTTAGCCCACGGATCCTGATAGGTTGTGATGTTAACTGTGCCGGCGTTGACGAGCTTGCTCATCTTCCACTGCCACAGCTCTGTGCCGAGTGCCCAGTCAGCTACCCAGTCAACCTTATAGGTCCACTTCGATACGTCGAAGTCGGCCGAATAAGTCTGAGTCTCTGCGTTGTCGGTCGGAAGAGCGCCCTGAGACTGCATCTGCTTGAAGTAGCTCTGTGCGGTGTCTTCGCCGAGGTCGGCAAGGTTACGAAGGTAATACATACCAAGGTCAACGCCCATTGTAAGGGTTACGTTGGTCCAGTATTCCTTTGACTTACCCTCAAGGAGGGTTCTGTTGTTATAGTCTGCATAGATAAGTGCATCGTAGTTGTAGGAAGGCATGAGGTCAGTGATGAGCTCACGGACTACCATAGCTGCGATTGAAAGCATATCCTGATTAACTACGTTGTCCGGCCATGTCATCTGAGGCATAAGGAGCTTAACTACTTCGCAGATAAGTCCGTTAACAGCCTGCTTGAGTGTGCCGTTCATCATTACATCATAGAACTGAGCTTCCATGTAGTAATCGTCAATGATCTCTTCGGGAGCGATCATGAAGACCTTTCTTGCTACGTTGAGAATGTTCTGTGCGAGCTTGTCAACGCCGCCTGCGGTCCATGCAAAGATATTGCTTCTCTGATAGGTAACGCCCTTAGCTTCCCATGTCGGGAGGATGAAGGTGTTGATTGCCTTACCGACGAAATCGTTGAGAGCGGGAAGAATTCTTGTGTAGCCTGCAGCCGAGGTAGCACCGTCGGAAGCGGGGATGAATTCGTCAGCCCAGTCATCGGTAATGGTGTAGTTCCAGTCGAACATCCAGTAGTAAGAGCTAAGGTCAAGCGGAAGCTCGCCCTTGAAGTACTCTTCCTGGTAACGGTAATAAGGAACGCCGTCGATTACCTTATAATTCGAGTATTCCCAAAGATAGAATTCCTGATCAGATGTGAAGAAGGAATCATTCGGAAGTCCGGTAACGGTGTTGCCGTCCTTGTCCTTAATTACGTTGAGGTCAGCGTCTCTGTCGCCGATCTTGGTGAACTTAACACCGAAGAGCTCAGCAACGAGCTTCTTAACGGAGCCGTTAAGAACAATAACTGCCATCTCTCTGAAGAGATAGGGAGCGAACTTGTAGAGAAGTCCGAGTACGCTGTCGCTGCCGTTTACGTCAACCGTAAAGGTGTTAGCGTTCATAGCGTCTCTTACCGACGGAAGGAAGTATCCGTCGTCGCCGGCTGTGTACCACTTAAGGTTAGCGTCGCCTTCATAGCCGTCGGGAGCTCTGAATACGTAAGTATCGCTGCCGACGAACTCTTCTTCCTTAGTATAGGTTACGGTTGTATCCCATGCGCCGGTGTCGAAGTTGAAGTCCATCTGGGTAATCTGGTCGCCGCTTACTGTGAAGTAACGTGCAGTACCCTGAGCGGTTGTCGGAAGAGTTGTAGTATAGCCGAGGTCGTTGCCCGCAGCGTCAACTCTGTAAGAGGTCCAGTTCATCGGCTTTGTGAAGATGCCCTTAACGAAGCTGTTAAGAGTAGTTACAAGGTCGGAGCCTGAGCCTGCGCCGTCTCTCTTGTTCTTGAGAGTGGTTGTTGCAGCAGCTGTGTCATCCGGTCTTGAGAAGAGAGGATAGAGCAGCTTGTAGAACAAACCGGGGAAATTAGTAAGAATCTTGTCAATCGACGAAAGGTCGAAAGTAACGAAATTCGAAATAATACCCATCGAAATGCCGTCCCAAAGGTGGTTTATGAGGTTGGTGTTGGAATTAAGGAATTCCAGAAGCTCGTAGATAATGGTAGCGGCTGCTGTGCCGTTAAGGCTCATGCCGGTCTGCCAGGAGCTTGTCGTGATGTACTGAAGGTCGCCCATAAGACCCTTACCGATTGCCCAAAGGAATGCGCCGGTAGCGTCGTCAATGGAGTCGAGTGAGTCGAGAACCTTATCAACGCTTGAGAAGTCAAGCAGAAGGTTGATACCTGCAGCACCGACTGTTTCACCGTTGTTAACCTTGATGTTCTTCTCAACGAGGAAGTTGTTCAACCAGTCGAGGAGCATACCAAGTCTTACTTCGGTGGTAAGTCTTGTTACTGTGCCGTAAGGGCTGTATGCGTTAAGAGAAGTCAGGTTAGCAACCGTTGAATACTTTGTCTTAGCCGCAAATGCGCCTACGGTAAGCGATGACAAAATCATAAGAACTGCTAAGAAGATGCTTAACAATTTAGTTGATTTTTTCATTGTTTTTCCTCCTATAATTATTGCAATTTTATTGCTTTCACTTCTGTTACAAGATACCGGCGGAAGTGAAACACCGGTGTTTGCGACTGCATTTGTTTCCTGCCTCTGACCGCCCCTGATAAAAGATTTTGTTAGGGAGGTTTCCGCAAACGCTGTCAAAGTTGACTCGGTTTGGCTCCCACCGTTCCCAAAGCCCGAAGGCAGAAGGTGGGAGACGATGATACACACCCGAGGTCGTATTACCAAAGGATGTGTATCGGGTGATACCCGCCCGACCTCAATACCTAAAATCGCCGCACACGCGCGCACGTATGCACGCGCACACGTACCGTATTTTAAGCGATATTCGGGCGGTCGGACAACATAGCGTCCGGAAATCCAGACACTTCGCCCTTTTACACCATTCCTATGGTTATACCAATTATATATTTTAGGCTCAAAATTGTCAATAAAATTAGTTCAAATTATTCACGCTTTATTACCATTTTTACGATTTTCACAAACAAATTTGTGATTTTTGGGCAAATTATTCAAACGATTTTGGCAATTTTCCAATAAAATTGTGAATAAATTGTTAACAATCTTGAATTTGTCATTTTTTCAACAAATTTATGAACAGAATTTTGCACAAATCAACATTTCAATACTTTTTGTTGATTAAAAATCGACACTTTCAAGATATTGTGTTGAGCATTTTCGGCATAAGAAAATGTTGTGTTCAGAATAAAAATAAGGACGGGAACAATCCCGTCCTTAATATATGTTGTTACACATCTGATTACTTCGCTATGAAGTTTTCCTTTACATAGCTTATGAAATCGAAGCTCTCATCATAACCCTCACCGTTTAAGCAAAGGTAGTTTATATCATAAATCTGGCCCTTAAACAGTACGAAAACGTCAACAGCGTAGTGCTCAACCTTTCCGTCGCTGTCGTTGGTAACAATGTAGGTGTTCGCATAGGCAGAAAGCTCCTGAGCTCCGAAAGTAAAGTCTTCGGTCAGCATCTTGCCTGTCTTTTCCGGGTATTCTTCCTTGACCTTCTTCATTACATCGGCGTTCTGAGCCCGGTTCTGGGAAACAAAGTCCTCAATAGCAGCGCCGTCTTCGCTCGCCATAAACACCATAATCTTACATTTTTTATCCGTGCCTCTCTTATAGGCGGTTGTGCCCTCACAGTCCCAGCCGGACGGCACTTTCAGCGCATAAGCAGTTGTATCAATAATTCCGTCATGATTGAGTATGCCCTCAGCATCAAAATACTTGTATGACGGATTGCCCTGCTCATCATAGATTATTTTGCCTTTCTCATCGGTGTCGTAAATGCGGATGTGACCGTCCTCGTCAAACACGGCATAGCCGTTATCGTTATATGCGACAGGCTTGTCAATTCCGTTAACGTCAACTTCCTTAGGCTTCTTACCGCATGCAGCGAGAACAAGCATCACCGTAACCGCTGCCAGAACAATCGCCAAAATCTTTTTAATCATTTCAAATTCCTCCGTTTGTCAGAATGTTCCTTTTCATTTATCAGTATGCCTTACCCCAATAAAGCATCTTCGTCGCAGGCTTGCCGCAGCAGACGCAGACGTCGCCCAGATTTTCCTGCTCAAAGGGTATGCAGCGCGAGGTAACCGTAGCCTCGTCCTTGAGCCTGTCCTCGCACTCGCGTGAGCCGCACCACATAGCCTTGATAAAACCGGGCTTGTTGTCGGCTATATCCTTAAGCTCGTCGAGGTTGTGCGCGACGTAGGTCATCTCTTTTCTGCGCTCAAGCGCCTTCTCGTAAAGTCCGTTATGTACCGCTTCGAGAAGCTCGGGAATTCTGGTCTCAAGCTCATCGAGCGAAACGAATATCTTTTCGCGGTTATCGCGGCGAACGATAACGCACTGATTGTTTTCAATGTCCTTGGGACCGATTTCAAGACGCAGCGGAACGCCCTTCATCTCATACTCGGCAAATTTCCAGCCCGCCGAATTCTCGGTCACGTCAGCCTTGACGCGGCAGAACTTCGCAAGTCTGTCGGTAAGCTCCTGCGCCTTTTCAAGCACGCCCTCCTTATGCTGGGCAATCGGAACAACGACTACCTGAATCGGTGCAATCTTGGGCGGAAGGACAAGGCCGTTGTCGTCGCCGTGAGTCATAATGATAGCGCCGATAAGTCTCGTCGTAACGCCCCAGGATGTCTGGAACGGATACTGAAGCGTATTGTTCTTATCCATATACTGAATATCAAACGCCCTTGCAAATCCGTCGCCGAAGAAATGCGACGTGCCCGACTGAAGAGCCTTGCCGTCGTGCATAAGAGCCTCAATCGTATATGTCTCAACCGCGCCCGCAAAACGCTCCTTCTCGGTCTTGATACCCTTGATTACGGGTATTGCAAGCGTGTTTTCGCAGAAGTCGGCATAGACGTTGAGCATCTGAATTGTTTCCTGCTGCGCTTCCTCGGCAGTAGCATGAATGGTATGTCCCTCCTGCCAGAGAAATTCACGGGTACGAAGGAAAGGTCTGGTCGTCTTTTCCCAGCGTACAACCGATACCCACTGATTGTAGAGCTTCGGCAGGTCGCGGTAGGAATGGATAATCTGCTTATAGTGGTCGCAGAAAAGCGTTTCGGAAGTCGGCCTTACGCACAGTCTTTCCTCAAGCTTTTCCTCGCCGCCGTGAGTTACCCACGCAACCTCGGGAGCAAAGCCCTCGACGTGGTCCTTTTCCTTATTCAACAGGCTTTCGGGAATGAACATCGGCATACAGACGTTTTCGTGTCCCGTTGCCTTGAACATACCGTCAAGCGTTTTCTGTATGTTTTCCCATATAGCGTAGCCGTAGGGACGGATTACCATACAGCCCTTGACGCTCGTGTAATCCGCAAGCTCCGCCTTCTTGACGACGTCGGTGTACCACTTGGCAAAATCCTCGTCCATAGCGGTAATGTCGTCTACCATTTTCTTCTGTTCAGCCATTTTTTACATCCTTTATATAATGATTAGTTTTCTTCTATGTATTTAACGATGTCGCCTACGGTCCTGAAGGAAGCGACTGCCGAGTCGGGAACCTCAACCCTGAACTCGTCCTCAAAGCTCATAACAAGGTCAACAAGGTCAAGACTGTCCGCGTCAAGATCCTCACGGATAACGGTTTCGGGAGTTACCTCGCTCTCGTCAAGCTCAAACTGCTCGCAAATGATTTCTCTTACTTTCTCAAAAACCATAATGATTCTCCTTTAAGAAATATTGCTATACTTATTTTAAGTATTATTTGTACTTTGTCAACCCGTAATTCCTGCAACTGCCTGCAACGGTTCGAGATCAAGTCCGTCGAAAAGCTGCAACGCGTTTAGAAGCGCCGCGGCTATTCTCTTGCAGCCGCCGGGAACCGCGCTCTCGATATTTATCGGCATCACGGGGTCGTGCACGCTCATACGCATTATGAAGAAGCCGTTGCATTCGGGGTTGTTGAAGATTATCTTGACGCCCTCGCAGCTGTCGTCGGCTACGGTCCAGTTCTCGTTGAGTATCGCGCTCTTTTCAATCTTATCAATTACGGTCTGAGCGTACTCGCGGAAGTTTTCGTCCTTTATGTTAAGGCGTACCGCGCATTCCTCGTACGGCATCTTAAGCGCCGAGATAAGGTCGTCAAGCGTCCTGCCCTGCTTCTTCAGCGCGGCAAGCTTGATTATAATTTTAACCATCAGATATGCGCCGTCGTCGAGAAAATAGTTTTCCCTGAACGCCGCGTGTCCCGAGGTCTCTATCGCCAGCGGAGAGTTCACGCCCTCTCTGCAAAGACGTATGCTCTCGTCAATTACATTTTTATAGCCTCTCTTGAAACGGCGGTGAACGCCGCCGAGAGTCTCATTAATAAACTCGGTCAGTCCCGCAGATGTTACCGAGTCGGTAACTATCGTGCCGCCCTCGTTGCCCTCGAGCGCTATTGCCGCCGCAAGCGCAACAAGTCGGTTGCGGTTGATTTCACTGCCGTCCGCGCTTACGCACGCCGCGCGGTCAACGTCGGTATCGAAAATAACTCCGAGGTCGGCATGGCTTTCGACAGTAGCCTCTATAATGGACTCCATAGCCGTCTCGTTCTCGGGATTGGGAACGTGATTGGGGAACATACCGTCGGGCTCGAGATAACGCGAGCCCGTAATATCGGCCCCAAGCTTTTCAAGCACGTCCGTCGCGAAGAAGCCGCCCGCGCCGTTTCCTGCATCGACAACTATTTTCAGGCCCTCAAGCGGTCGGTCGTAATTCTCTTCGGAATTTACGCCCTTCTTAACCATATCGCACAGATACTCGCTGTACGTCGCCATAAAGTCAATGTTCTCGGCCTCGTGCGAAGTGTCGTAGGCTATGCCCTCCATAGTCTCGGCAACCTCGAGTATCTTGGCTATTTCCTCTCCCGACAGTCCGCCGCCCGCAGTAAAGAACTTAAGTCCGTTTCTGTCAAACGGATGGTGGCTGGCGGTAATCTGAACCGCGGCATCGCAGTCGGCAAGCTTCGTTGTCATAAACATGGCGGGTGTTGAACATAACTCGCAGTTTTTAACGTTTATACCCGACGAGAGAAGCATTGCG
Source organism: Clostridiaceae bacterium (assembly GCA_016290515.1). Classification (GTDB taxonomy): domain Bacteria; phylum Bacillota; class Clostridia; order Oscillospirales; family Acutalibacteraceae; genus Fimenecus. The sequence goes on along the minus strand of JAEEUJ010000009.1, from coordinate 16,206 downwards.
ATAACCTGATTTTTGATTCTGTCTGCAGACACACGTGAATCGTGGCCGACGGCAACGGTGATTTCATCCTTGTCCTTGCCCGTCTTGGCCGCAATAAAGTCCGCAAACGCCTGGGTGATTTTTCTGACCGCTTCGTCGTTAAGCTGTACCTCTTCGCCGTCGTTGTAGCTGAGCGCAGTTCCGCGGATATCGGTTCCGCTTTTTAATTCAATTAAACTCACAGAAGCTTCCTCCTGACTATTTCCTCGGCGGCAAGCATAACGCCCACCTTACCGCTGGCAAAATTCAGACCGCCCTGCATCCATACCGCGTAGGGTTCCCTCAGCGGCGCGTCTGCCGAAAGCTCTATCGACGAGCCTGACGTAAATGCACCCGCCGACATAATGACCTGACTGTCGTAGCCGGGCATATCCCACGGCTCGGGCACTACAAACGAATCAACCGGCGCGCCCTTCTGCATACCCTGACAGAACGCTTTGAGCGTTTCGGTATCGCGAAGGCAGATTGCCTGAATAATATCGTGTCTTTTTTCATCGGGCTTCGGTGTTACCGAATAACCCATTTCCTCAAACAGCGCCGAAGCGAATACCGCTGTTTTCAGCGCTTCCTTTACAACATTCGGTGCATTGAAAAGTCCGAAAAATACGTTCCTGTTCTGAGCGAGTGTTGCGCCGACCTCACGCCCGAGTCCCGGTACGGTCATTCTGTACGAGCAAAGCTCGACGAGCTCCTTTCGTCCCGCTATGTATCCGCCCGACGGTGCAATGCCGCCGCCCGCGTTTTTGATAAGCGAGCCCGCCATCAGATCTGCGCCGACGTCGGTAGGTTCCTTTTCCTCAACGAACTCACCGTAACAGTTGTCAACCATAACTATTGCGTTTTTGTTGGCCGCGTGAACAATGTCGCAGACCTTCTTAATCTCGTCAACCGAAATGCTGTGTCTTAACGAATAGCCCCTTGAACGCTGAATATATACCATTTTAATTTCAGGTCGTTTTGATTCGCGTTCAACAGCGGTGTAATCAATTTCGTCATTTTCTGTCAGGTTAATTTGTTCATACTTTACGCCGAAGTCCTCAAGCGTACCCTGACCTTTTCCTTTTGAGTCTATGCCGATAACACCGTGAATGGTATCGTACGGCAGGCCCGTAACGCTGAGCATTACGTCGACGGGTCTGAGCACTCCGTAAAGCGCAACGCCGAGAGTGTGCGTGCCGCAGGCGAGCGAGCCCGCTCTTATTATCGCATCCTCACAGCCGAAGATGTCCGCCAGCAGTCGGTCCGCCTTCTCCCTTCCGACGTCGCCGTAGCCGTAGCCGGTGGTGGAGTTAAAGTCCGTTTCGCTGACCTTGTTCTTTATAAATGCAGACAGTACCTTCTGCTGATTGTACTCACCGATTCTCTCGATTTCGGCAAAGGACTGTTCAGCCCTTTTAAGCGCCTTGTCGGAGTAATCGAGCACTCTGTCGCTTATTTCAAAATACGTGCTCATATTTCAAATATTCCTACGTCCATATATTCTTTTCTTACAAAACCGATTTTACGGTAAAAGTTCTCGCTCTGCAAATCGTTACACGCGAGAAATATTTCCTCGCCGTTTTTACAAAAGTCCTTACAGATGCCGCTGATGCAATCCGAAGCATAGCCCATTCTGCGAAAATCGGAATCCGTAGCCACGTCGCGAAGATATACCGTGCCGCCGAGTCTGTCGGCAACCGCGACGGAGAGCACTGAATTCTCTCCCGCCTTAACCGCCCTGACCGAAGTAAAGCCGTTGAAAATGCCTCTCGACGTTTTTGCGAGCCACTCGTTGTAAGCGCGGTCGGTAAACTTCTGTATTTCCTTATACGCCTTTCTGTCCTCGGTGATTAACGGCTTCTTTTTCGACTGAATCAGAAGCTCGAAAACAGGTCTGAGATTGTCGTTCAATTCAACCGACGCCCTGCCTTCGGGAATCTCTCCCTCAAGGCGCATCAGCGTAAGCTTGGAATAAGCGGTCATGCCGATTTTCTCACTGATACTGCCGGGACAGTGAACCACCATTCCGCCGAGCCGCGATATAAAATCGCCGAGCTCGTAAAAATCCGCTTCGTCAGTCGCGGTAACGAACACCTTGCTCATTTCCTTTTGAACAACGAGCGCCGTGACTTCGTCGTCTATTGTCTGCACCCACGCGCCGTCAACGCCCGTGAAATCGAGCAGTGAGAACAGCACGTATCTGCCCGAAAGCGTATCGGGAACAAACTGCGAAAGCTGTGAAGCAGTCTGCGCACCGAGATTTTCAATAAGCTTAAGCATTCGCAAAATCCTCTGCAAGCCTGAAAGCAAGTTTTCTTACGCTGTCGATATCTTCAAGCTTCGCGACGCATGAAGCCGAGTGAATATATCTTGTCGGTACGGAAACGGCAACCGTCCTGACGCCTGCGCCTGACTTATGAATAGCCGCCGCGTCGTTGCCGCCCGCAACTACGGTTTTGGTCTGTACCTTTATATTATTCTCTTTTGCAATTTCAAAGGCCCTCTTGTAAAGCTCGTTATCGTAAACGGTGCCTCTGTCCATAAATGATACAACGGCGCCCTCGCCGAGCACGCAGACCTTTTTATTGCCCGAAACACCTGCGATGTCGCTTGCAGTAGTGCTTTCAAGTACTATCGCGTAATCGGGTGCAACGCTGAACGCCGCAACCGCCGAGCCTCTCGTTCCGATTTCCTCCTGAACCACGAAGCAGATTTCCGCGTCGTATTCAAGCTCACAGTTCAGCATTTCAAGCAGTATCATACAACCCGCTCTGTCGTCGATAGCCTTTGCCTTTACAAAGCCTTCGCCGAACTCAGTGTATTCGCTGTCGAAATACGCCGCGTCGCCGAGATTGACATACTTTTCGGCTTCCTTTTTATTCTTTGCGCCGATGTCAATATACATATCGGCAATTTTGGGAAGTGTGTCCTGCTCGTCGCCCTCAAGCTGATGGAACGCCTTTGAACCGATAACGCCTCTTGCGCCCGATTCGAGTGTTACGCTTCTGCCGAAAACGACTCTCTCGTCAATGCCGCCGACATTATGAAACTTAAGCATACCGTCGTCGCAGATGTAGGTTATGATAAAGCCTACCTCGTCCATGTGAGCAGAGAGCATTACCTTGTTTTTGGCTCTGTTCCTGCCCTTTTTGTGGCAGATAACGTTACCGAGTCTGTCAATTTCATATTCGCAGTCGGCGGGAATTTTAGAAACGATATAATCCCTGACCGCCTTTTCCCTGCCCGAAGTGCCGTTAATCAGACATAATTCCTTAAGCATTTTCAGCACCTCCGAGTATATATTCGGCAATAAGTCTGCCGACATTTTCAATATCGCCGATTTCAACGACCTCGACGCCCGTGTGCATATAGCGAAGGGGTATCGAGATAAGCGAGCTTACCATACCGTCAGCCGCTATGGTCATACTGTCTGCATCGGTGCCGGTGCGTCCGCCCATAATCTCAAGCTGATACGGAATCTTACGCTCAATGGCAACCGCCTTGAGAGCCTGCGAAGCCTCATAGTCGAGCGACGCAGAAACGCCTATCATCGGGCCTTTGCCCAGCTCGCCGCAATCCTGTGCTTTCGAGTCGGGCGTAAGCGCGAAGCTGACGTCAACCGCTATAAGCGATGCAGCCTTCGCGTTGAACGAAGCAACCTTTGCGCCCATGCCGCCGACCTCCTCACGCGTGGAGAAGGCAACGACTATCTTACCTGCATATTTTCTCTTTTTCAGAATTTCAAGCGCGTACAGTATCGAAACAACGCCCGCTCTGTCGTCAAAGGCGTGTCCCGCAACTCTGTCGCCCGCAAGCTGAATAAAATCCGAATCAACCGTTACGCGGTCGCCTCTTGAAACGAGCTGTTCCGCCTTTTCCCTGGAAAAGCCTATATCAATAAGGGCCTCTTCGGTCTTAATCGCCTTGCGTTCCTTGCCCTCCTCCTGAAGATGAGGCGGAGTGCTGATAACAACGCCCTTTATATCCTGCTTACCGTGAACGGTAACGGGCTGAGCGCACAGCGTTCTGTTGTCAATGCCGCCGCAACGCGCAACGTTGAGGAAGCCTTCTTCGGTGATGTCGGTAACTATCATTCCGACTCTGTCCATGTGAGCCGTGAGCAGGACCGCGTCGCCCTCACCGTCAATCTCGCATATAACGTTGCCGAGTCTGTCGGTATATGCATTGCCGTACTCGCCTAAAATCTCTACGAGCCTGTCGGCAATACATTTTTCAAGTCCCGAAACACCGGCGCACGAAGTTAATTCTTTTAATAAGTCAAGCGTATTCATTATAACTCCTCTTTATATCTCCGCTCCGCCGACGGGTCTTACGCTCAGCACGTAGCATGAGCCTTCGCCGAAGATTTCTTCGATTCTAGTCTTGTACTCGCTGAGAAGCTCATTGGGAACGAAGGCCTGAATAGTGCCTGCGAAACCGCCGCCGTGAACTCTCCACGCGCCCTTACCCTTGAGTACCGATTCGGAAATCGCAAGCGCGAGCGAAACGGGCTGAACGTCGGGCTGCTTGGTGGCGAATACGTTCTGATTATACATATATGACGAAGCGCCGCTCTCGAGTACGTACTGCTTGAAGGCTTCGAAGTCCTTGGCCTTTAGCGCTTCAACCTCCTTGATAACTCTCTTGTTGTCGTTGTAGAAGTGAATTGCGCGAAGCACTGCGCGGTCGCCGACCTTTTTGCGAAGCTCGGGGATTTCCTTGAGGAATCTCTCCTCGTCAACCTCTCTTAAAACGTCCTTGCCGAACTGGTTGGCTATTTTCTCCATCTCAATTCTGATTGCGGCGTACTCGTCGGTAAGATTTGAATGGCTGCCCTTGGTATCGACTATGCAAAGCGAATGACCGCAGGATGCAAAATCAAAGTCAACCTTCTCGATATAAGGCTGAGCAGGATTCTTGAAATCAATCGTAATAAACGAGCCGACCGAGCAAGCCATCTGGTCCATAAGTCCGCAGGGCTTGCCGAAATATTCATTCTCGGCATACTGCGCAATCTTGGCTATAGTTACGGGGTCAACCTTGCCGTCGTTGTAGAGGTAGTTTACCATAGTGCCGACAAGAACCTCATAAGCTGCGGAGGACGAAAGTCCCGAGCCCGAAAGCACTCTCGAAGCCGTGACTGCGTCGAAGCCTCCGATGTTGTAGCCGTAATTTTTGAAGCCCTTCATAACGCCTCTTACAAGAGCGGGTGAATGGCCGGTTTCGCTGTCGTGAACGCTTAAGTCCGAAAGCTCGACAACGTCCATGGCATAGCCCTTAGACTTTACACGAACGGTATTATCGTTATTTTTTGAAGCGAGAGCAATCGCGTCGAGATTGATGCCCGCGGCAAGCACTCTGCCGTGGTTGTGGTCTGTGTGGTTTCCGCCGACCTCGGTACGGCCGGGAGCCGAGAACATTCTGACCTCTCTGTCGGCAGAAAAGATTTCGTCGAAATCGTCCGCAAGCGAGCAGTATCTGTCGTACTGCGCCTTAATTTCTTCGTCGCTGACATAAACTCTTCTGAGTCTGTCATCATATTTACCCTGTCTTAATTCCTCTCTTAATAAAGCTGTATTTGCCATATTTTATATCCCCCTTAAACGGACTTGATTTTGTTGTTGTAGAATTCTATAAACGCGTTGACCGCAATTAGCGCCGCGCCCGAAAGCTCAAACATAATTACAATCGGGAGCATAAACGCGAGCGAGAACGGATTGTAAACGTGACGGCCGACCATCGCGTAGGAAATGATTCGCGGCAGGAAGCCCAGCAGCGAAAGAATTGTGTAGCGCACGAAGCTGAAATCCATAGCGCCGTAAATCTGGCTGATTGAATTTATCGGAACAACGGGAACAAGTCTGAAGCCGACAAGCAGTACGTCCTTTGCCGAGGTGTCCGATTCAAGTATGCGCTGTATGTTTTCGTAGCGGCACAGAAGCTTGTAGATAATTCCGCTTCCGAGATGCTTGCCCCAGGCGTACTTGGCTGTCGTAAGACCGAAGAAGCCGAGTATATTTATCAATACCGCTACAGGCGTCGGAAAAACCATACCCGCTATAACGCAGACCGCCGACATCGGTATCGGCACGAGAGACTTCGCAACATAGATAAGAAGTATCGCGACTACTATAAGTCCCTTTAGCGGCAGATTAGCGACCGCGTCGTCAAGATTGGAAAGCATCTGTAAAAACGCTTCATATCTCAGCGAGAATTGCTGAGTCTGCATAAGCAGCGTCAGCGCAAGCAGCGCAAAGCCGAGTATAATAAGCACTACTCCGAGAAAATTCAGAAGCAGGCTTCTGTTCATTGTTCTTGTATGCGTTTTTACTCACTCCTTTCCGATACAGTCTCCCATTTTAATTGCATAGCATATCATTATAATTCTATAACATATTTGCTTCAAGGTCAATTAAAAATGTGAAAAAATCGCATTATAAAGTATATATTATTTTAGAATTTTATGATATACTGTAATAAATAATATAAAAATACCATATTGGGAGGTAATATTATGCCGAAAACCGTTATACTCGACGGCTACACGACCAACCCCGGCGACCTGTCGTGGGACTGGCTTAAGGAATACGGCGAGCTCGAGGTTTACGACCTGACTTCGCCCGATGAGGTTGTCGGGCGCACGCGCGATGCAGATATAGTTATCACCAACAAAACTCCCCTTCCCAGACAAGTGATTGAGCAGATGCAGAAAGTGAAATTCATAGCTCTGCTTTCAACAGGATACAACGTTGTTGACTGCGAATATGCAAGGCAAAGAGGCATACCCGTTTCCAACATTCCGACCTACTCGACCATGGCGGTCGCACAGCTTGTTTTTGCCTATATTTCAGAGTTCTGCAACGGCGTTGCTCTCCATTCACAAGACGTCAGAAACGGCGGCTGGACGGCCAGTCCGCACTTCTGTTACTGGAAGCAGCCGCTTATCGAAATGAACGAAAAAACGATAGGCATTGTCGGCTTCGGAAAAATCGGTCAGGCGGTTGCAAACATCGCCGAAGCATATAATATGAAAATACTTGCCTGCTCTGGCCACGAAACCGACCAGAGCGGCAGAAAGAACTTCAGATGGGCAAGTCTTGACGAGATTGCAGCCAACGCGGATCTCATAACCTTCCACACTCCGCTGACGCCGAAAACCGAAAAAATGCTCGGCGCAGATTTTCTGTCAAAATGCAAGCCCTCGGCGTTCGTTATCAACACCTCGCGAGGTCCCGTCGTTGACGAGCAGGCGCTTGCCGACGCGCTGAATTCCGACAAAATTGCAGGTGCGGCAGTTGACGTTCTGAGCGTTGAACCGGCAAGGGCTGACAACCCTCTGCTGACGGCGAAAAACTGTTACATAACACCCCATATCGCATGGGCGGGATTTGAAACGAGACAGAGACTTATGAGCGTTCTCAAAGAGAACTTCAGAGCCTTCGCCGAAGGCCACCCGATAAACGTGGTAAATTGAAAATATGAAACCGTATAATAAAGACAATATAAAAATTGCAAAAATTCTGCGGAAAAATCAGACCCCTTGGGAAAGGAAACTTTGGTTTCAATACTTAAGAACATATCCGATTAAGTTCACCAGACAAAAGGCGATAGGTAATTATATAGTTGACTTTTATTGCGCTAAGGCATCACTGGTCGTCGAACTTGACGGCGGACAGCATTTTGAGAAAGAAAACTGTAACAAGGATAATGAACGTACCGAAAATCTTCAGAAACTTGGATTAACTGTTGTCAGAATTCCAAACAATGAGATTTCGAATAATTTTGACGGAGTATGTGAATTTATAAACTTAAAAGTAAATGAAAAACTGAAATAAAGACTTTAAGCTCCCCTTGTCAGGGGAGCTGTCGTTTTGCCAAAGCAAAACGACTGAGGGGTAGTTAAATACACTATAGTATGACTACCCCTCCGTCAAACGCTAAAGCGCTTGACACCTCCCCTGACAAGGGGAGGTGGGAGTATTGCGCTAACTCAAAAACACCGGACTTTGCCGACTCAGAAGCGCCAAGCTTTAATCAATAGCAGACATAACAAAAAACGCAGTCGTGAGACTGCGTTTTTAATTATATTTGGGGATATTATTTAGCCTAACAGACCGCCGAGCATATCGCCTATGCCGCCGAGGCTGTCGCCTAAACCGCCGAGCGTGTCGCCCAAGCTGCCAAGGTCAAAACCGCCGAGGCCGCTGCCCGAGTCGCCTGAGTCGCCCGAACCGCCGAGACCGCCGATCTTGTCCTTGATGTTATCAACAACACCGTCAAGGCCGTTTTCGTCAGCCGAGTCAGCAAGACCGTAGAAGAAGTCCTTTGCGGATTCGCCTGCGCCTTCGATTGTATCGGCCGCGCCGTTGGTATCAACAAGACCGCCGAGCGTGTCGGTAATCGAACTCGGATCAAAACCGCCGAGCAGTCCCATAATCGTGTCGAGTATTCCGCCGCCTTCGCCGCTGTCAGCCGCTTTTGTGGTGGTCGGAGCCGCAGTTGTAGGAGCTGCGGTAGTCGGAGCAGGTTTGGTGGTAGTCGGAGGTGTTGTAGGTGTTACAACGGGAGCCTGAGTAGGCTGTACTACGGGCTGAACAACCTGAGTAACCACAACCGGAGCGGGCTCTTCCTCTTTAACTATCTTCGGACCGTCCTTCGAGCCAATGACATATACGCCGCCTGTGATTGCCACAGCGAGTACAATAGCGAAAAATCTTGCCCAGCCTTTTTTGCGCTTAAGCTTTTTCGCCGCCTTCACCTCGGGAGGTACTGGGATTTTTTCTTTTTTAGCCATATCTGATTTCCTTTCCGGATAACCTTAATCCGTTAAAGATCAATAATCAATATTGGAATATCTTGCCGTTGCGTCAAGATTACCCGTGCCGGTGATATCAACCTTAAGGTTAATTTTAAGAGTTGCGTCAGCCTTCATTGAATAGGTGAGCTCCTTAAGCTTTCCGTCGGTGATAACAGCCTTAACGTGGATGTTGTGATAGCTTGCGTCGAGAGATTTAACGGTAACTGCGTCGGTATAACCCTTAAGCTCGGAGTCAACCTCTTCACGGACAACTATATCGTTGCAGAAACGTGAGAAAGCAGTATTGCCGCTTCTGTCGGGATTGTTTGAATCCGCAAGGTCGAATTCATAAGTATCGCCGTTAACAACTACGTTTGAAATGTCGCCCGCCTGAATGTTGGCAGCCTTAAGAGTGTAGCTTGAACCGTGATAAAGATTCTCGGGTGTGCCGTCATCCTTATAAACGGTGATGGTGTCAAGCGTCATGCCCTTCGGAACCGTTTCGGACTTACTGCCGTTTCCGAGGAAGCCGCCGACAACCGAGTTAAGGTCGTCGCCCTTTGAAATTGTTCCGATAAGACTGTTTATAATATTTGTAAACATTGCACCGCCAACGTCGATATTCTGAACGGAGCAGTCTCTCGCCCAGTTGTAGCCCGCCTTAGCCGCTACGGCTTCGCCGGTAACCTTATTGATAAGAGCCGCTACGCTTGCGGGGTCGTTAGCCGCTGCTGCGCCACCGCCGCCGTTGCCCGAATTGTCTGCGGGTGCAGCGCTGTTGTTATCAGTCGATGAACTTGAAGAGCTGCTGCTTGACGAGCTGCTGTCGGTCGAAGAACTGTTGCTCGGCGTATTTGAATTTGTGTTTGAAGAATTGTTGTTGCTGTTGCTGTTGTTTTCAGCATTCTCGCTGGTCTCAACCTCGGTAGCTTCCGATGCCTTTATGCCCTGTGAACGTGCGAAGGCGAAAACGCCTGCCGTAAGCGCAAGTGCAACAACTACAGCCCAGAAACGCGTCCATCTGTCGGAGCGTCTGATTTTTTTCTGTATAATCTCTTCGGGGGTTAACTGAACTTTTTCTTTCTTAGCCATATCTCTGTTTCCTTTCCGGATAACCTTAATCCGTTAAAGATTAATAGTTGATGTTACTGTACTTGGCGTTTGCATCAAGGTTACCTGAACCTTTAATGCTGACACCGGCCTTCAGTCCAAGTTGTGCCTCTGCCTTCATCGAATAGCTTAATTCCTTAAGCTTTCCGTCGGAGATAACAGCCTTAACGTGAATGTTGTGATATGAAGCGTCAAGAGAGTTAACCGAAACTTTATCGCCTACCTGCTCCTGAATTTCCTTGTTAACCTCGTCAACAACAACTATATCGTTACAGAATCTTGAGAAAGCAGTGTTGCCGCTTCTGTCGGGATTGTTGGAGTCAACAAGGTCGAACTCATAAGTGTCGCCGTTAACCTGAAGATTGGTGATATCGCCCGCCTGAAGGTTGGATGCCTTAAGCGTATAGCTGGACGCATGGTAAACGTTTTCCATACTGCCGTCATCCTTCGGAACCTGAATTGTTTCAAGTGTCTGTCCCTGAGGAACTTTTGCCGACTTGTCGCCTCTGCCGAGGAAGCCGCCGACAACAGAGTTAAGGTCTGCGTTTTCGTCAACTACATGAATAATTCCGTTAAGAAGTCCTGTAAAGCTACCGACATCGATATTGTCAACCGTGCAGTGTCTTTCCCAGTCATAGCCTGCCTTGACCGCTACGGCTTCGCCGGTAACCTTATTGATAAGAGCCGCTACGCTTGCAGGGTCATTTGCCGCAGCCGCGCCGCCGTTATCGGAAGAGCCGCCGTTGTCAACGGGAGCCGCTGAGCCGCCGCTGTTGGATGAGCCGCCGCTGTTGGATGAGCTGCCGCCGTTGGACGAGCTGCCGCCGTTATTCGACGAACTGCCGCCGCTGTACGAAGAACCGCCCGAGGACGAGCCGCCGCCCTGTGAAGAGCTGCCGTTTGAAACAACCTTCTGAACAATGGTCGTACCCTGTCCGAAAGCTATGTAAACGATTGAATAGACAAGCAGGATTGAAAGCATTACGGCGAGAGCCTTAAGGAAGGTTGTGCCGAAGAGCTTGCGCTTCTGTGCCTTTCTTTCATTCTTAGCCGCTAACTGCTCGGGAGTTAAAGGCAATTTTTCTTTTTTAGCCATGCGATTTTATCCCCTTTCAAGACTAAAGCATAGAATAATGCATTTTTTATTCGATACATTATACAATTTACAATAAAAAATCGGAAATGTCAATGAATTTATTGTATTTTTATTTTCCAATATAAGACTTTTTCGGAGAATTGTTTGCTTCAGTTTTCACAAAGCCGTATCGCTATGACCGTAATATCGTCCGTATGACCGTCGCGGCGCGCCTTTTTCGCCGCCAGCAGCACGCGCTGACTGACCGCCGAAACGCTCTCGTCAAGGCTGACGGAAAAGGCGTTTTTTACAGCGTTCCCCGCGTACTCAAAAGCGCCGTCCGAGCCCATCATTACAAGGTCGCCCGCACCGAGCTGTACGCTCTGGGCGTCGAGGCTTATGTCGCGTAAAATTCCGAGCGGCATCGACACCGCGCCGACCTCGGAGAGTCGGCTTTTCCGCTTGACGAGCGACGTGCACGCGCCCGCCTTACAGAAGCTTGCCCTGCCGGTATGAAGATTGATTTTAATTATGTCGAGCGTTGAGAGTGTTTCACTGCCCGGGCGCAGAAGCATAGCCGAGTTCACAAGTCTGACCGCGCTTTCGCAAGAAAAGCCCGCCTTAATCAGCTTGACCGTCATTGTAACCGCGAGCGAGGAGTCCACCGCCGCGCGCAGTCCCGTACCCATGCCGTCGCTTAAAACCGCGCAGTAATTCCCCGCGCCGTCGTAAAAGCCTTCGTAGCTGTCGCCGCACACGCCGTCACTGTCAGCAACACTGCGCGAGGCCGCTGCCTCGACACGGTATTTCGCACGCTCAAAATATGTAATTGTGAGGGGCGACTGCGACTGACCGACTTCGGGCGGCGAGAGAGTCAGCCCGCACGCCGCTTCAAGCTCTTCGCGAAGTTCGGCTTCACGCAGCTTTTTCGGTTTATCGTTAAGGGTGATTTCGATTTTCAGTCTGTCCTGAGAGTCACGGGTGCAGACGACGGATTTCGGCTTGATGCCGTAACCGTCCTCGAATACGGTATAAACCCTGTCCGCAAGCTCACTGTCAACGCCGACGGGCGCGTCGAGTTCAAGCGACATTTCGTTCAACAGAAGCTCCAGTCCGCCGAGCTGTTCGGCGGTGGTTTTGCGTATGGAGTCAACCTGCCGCCGCATACCCGCCTCAATGGTTTGTTCAAGATAACGGCGGGTAAAGCACTCGGTCAGCTCCTGCTTTTTCACGCAGCAGCCGCCGAGAAAACGCGGCAGTGAATCGGGACTTAATCTGCGACTGTTTCTGAGCGTTTCAGACATCGTCTCGAAAGACTTTTTGCAGTCGGAAAAATTCTTCGTCCAGCACAGTGAAAAATGACCGCACGAGGAGCAGATTTCATCTCTGACTGCAGCGTAGATTTCGACCGCTTCGCCCTTGGTCTGCGCTCTGAGAAGCTCGGAAGCGTTGTCGACGCATTCACCGATTTCCGAGAGCGCATTCGCCGCCTTCGACAGCTTCGAAAGTACGCAGAGCCTTTGATTGCAGGTGCTCTCCGGCTCTCTTGTAACGAGCAGCTTTGACTTTATAAACCTGACAGCTTTTTCGGGCAAGGCGCCGATGATTATACACGCGACGAACACCTCAATAACGAGATAAAGCCTGTCCGTTGATGCAACGAAAAACGCGTACAAGACCGTGTATGTAAGAAAGAATAAAACGGTTCTGAAAAGCTTGCCGACATTGCCTATAATTCCGACGGCAAGTCCCGAAAACGACCACAGAAAAGCCGTGGTTCCTACCGCGCTGTCAGCCGAAAAAATCAGCCCCGCGCCGACTGCCGCAGCCACACCCGTTTCGGGTGAAATAAGACTCATAAGAAGCAGCGCCGCCGCCGTTAAAATCCGCGAAAACGATACCGAAAATACGGCAATTTCGCTTACGGACAGCAGAAGCAGAAAAGCACAAAGCGCCGCTATAAGAAGGTCCCTCTTTTCAAGGCCCCTTTGCACCCTGAAAAGCGACAGAACGTCTCTCGCGGCGGTAAAAATATATGCCGCGGCAAAGCCGATGCACGCTTCGCCGAGAAAAAGCATAAAGCTCTCAAAGCTCACCGAGCCTGCAAACAGCACCGTAACGCTCGTCAGAAACAGTACAATAAAGCTTGTACACGCTTCGAGCAAGCGGAACTTTTTGATTCGTTCAAACTGCCGTACCAGTGTTATTAGCACCGCGCCGCAGAGTATCGCACAGATATAGCGAAGCGCGGAAAGACTGTCCTGACTCATGACGTAGCCCGCCGCCGCGCCGAAGCACGCGCTTATAAGATATTTCGGCGTGACCGATACCGCGAAAGCGACGCCGAATGGAGAAATCACCGAAAGTCCGTTTACCGAGGCGAGCAGAGCGCCGCCGAGCAGACTGAGGAGCTGATTAATAATAAGCCTGCAGACTTTTATAATTCTGCCCTCGTCGGCAGCATTGAATCTTTCCTTAACAAATGCAAAACCGTTCAAAAAAATCACCGTTCCCGAAATTATAATCGAAAAAATTATAATCCGGAAACGGTGAAAACCGAGTCGTATTACGCCGTCATTTCAGCGTAGTTTTCATAAATTTCTGTCGTTTACTGCTCAACCGTGAAGGGCGGGTCGGGCATAATTACCGCGCAGATGATATAGAATACCACGCAGGGAATTACCGCCGTAAAAATCGCAACCAGCGCGAAAATCAGACGAACGATAGTCGAGTCAATGCCGAGGTATTCGGCTATGCCGCCGAGTACGCCCGAAAGCACCTTGTCGTTTGCGCTTTTGTAAAGCTTCTTGTTCTTATCCATATTTGTCTCTCCTTATTATTTTATTTTGAATTCTATTGAGCCTATGCCGACCTCGATATTAACCGTGTATAAATCCTCCGGAATTACCGAACATATTCCAGGAGTTCTTGCTGTGATTTTTCCCGTTGTCTGCATACCGTCAAGACCGACGTCAGCACTCTGATCAATGGTAATTCCCATAACGCTGTCCACCTCATCGATGTTTGTACCGCCCGTTTTGACGGAGTAAACAATGTCAACATTTGGAACGTTAGGAACAGCGTATTCAACCGAGCCTATCTCGGTCTTGTACGAAGCGCCGACTGAAGTTACGAAGTCGGGAGCTACCGTAATATTGCCCGTTTCGACCTTGAAATCAGCAGAGGTAACCGTACCCGCTGAAGCCGTGATTTCTCCGACATCAACCTTAACCTTAAGGTCGCCGAGTTCAACGTCCTTAATCTCCACGTCGCCGATTGCGCTTTCAATAAGAATTGCGCCGTCATAGTCCACGGGAATTTCTACCGTCAGCTCGCTGACGCAGCCCTTGATATTTTTGTCGGATTTAAGCCAGATGTCATAATTCTCGGCAAACAGTATCAACTCGTATTCATCAGGATTTGCGTTTGTCTTATCGGAATACAGGTTGTACGAAGCCGACATTTTTGAATTGTCCGTCATTACAAGTTTAACCGAACCGACGTCGCTTCTTATTCTGATTTCCTTCAGAGACGAAACGTCAAGTCCGTCCGCTCGCTCGCCGCCGATACAGTATTCATCGTCGCCGATAATTGAGAAGTTTCTGCCGTTGAACATACCGTCGCCGACGTAGTTTTCGGCGCCGTCCTTAATTTTATCCGCAAACTCGTTTGCGCCGTTTTCGATGTTTTCGAACAGCTCATCGCCGTTCTCAATCTTTTCGAGTATTCCGCCTTCCTTAATACTGTCAATCAGCTTCGGAATTGCGTCTGCGCCGAGCGCAACCGCGCTGACTACGACAAGCAGGGAAGATATAACGAACAGTACCGCTGTAATTATTAACGCTTTTTTCATTTCTATTCCTCCCCCTTAAAAGCCCGATCTCTTGTAACTGGTTTTGAGCAGCCACGTCATAAGCAGGAATAAAAACAGTCCCGCCGTGAACAAGGCTACGCAAAGCGAAATCATAAGAACTGCCATCCAGCCCGTCGGAACAACCGCTACTGCAAGTATGCCCGCAATTATAACGGCTACCGTCGCGCCCATCAGTCCGAGCGCCGTCGGATAAACTACAAACGCGCCGAACAGGAAAATAAAGAAAAGCACCTTCCAGATTGTCTGATTCTTTTTATTGTTCGGGTCGTTGTTCGGATTAAGCGAAGCAGGTCCCGTATAAGCCGTATAGACCGGCCTTGCGCCCTGCGACGGCTGCTGCGGAGGAACCGCGCCGTTAAGATACTGCGCCGCACATGCCTCGGGAGCACCGAGCTCGTCGCAAATCTGCTGCTCGGTCTTGCCCATATCAAGTCCCGCCGCAAAGTGCTCCTCAAAATCCTGAATTATCTCTCCCCTTTCGGGTATCGAAAGCGGCATAAGACTGTTGTTAAGACGCTGTAAAAATTCAAATTTTGTCACCTTTGTCCACCTCCTAATATTTCGCCTACGCTCTGTGAAAACTCGTTCCACTCATGCTCAAGTAAAGCCTGAGTATCTTTGCCCTTCTGGGTAAGTCTGTAATACTTTCTTGCAGGTCCGTTGGGCGATTCCTTAAGATAAACTTCAAAGTACCCTTCGTTACGCAGCCTCTTGAGAAGCGGATAAATCGTACCCTCGGAAATGTCTATGCTCTTTCCGACGGTGTCCGCCAGCTCGTAGCCGTACTTGTCACCCTGCTTGAGGAGCGAAAGCACACAAAGCGAAAGCACACCCTTCTTGAACTGAATGTTCATAACATCTCTCCTTTCCTTGAAAGATAGTATCGTTCAAACACAAGTACATAATATCACACACTACCATACAATGCAATATACCTTGCAATATTTTACAATTTATTCATATTTTCCGAATCGGAGTTTGGCGACATCTATGATGTCGCAGCGATATAAATTCCTGACGGAATTTGCGATATATTCAAGAATGCGATATATCCTAAAGATGCGATATGCCTTGCGGGCGTGAAACGAGGAATTAATATCATATCGCACACGGTCGAAGTCCGTGTATATCGCAATTTGTAAAACAAATTATATCGCATTGTCCGTGAGGACAATATATCGCCAAATCGGAGTTTTTCGGGGAGAATGATTATTAAATGAGGGCATCAAATCGTAGGGGCTGACGACCTCGGCAGCCCGTATAAAGTTACATCAAACCTAAACGGGGCGCTGAGGTCATCGCCCCCTACGGACTCACTTCGGATCAAGTACG
>JAEEUJ010000119.1 GCA_016290515.1 Clostridiaceae bacterium | reverse complement strand
ATCTTCTTGACGATATCCATGCCCTCAAGAACCTCACCAAAGACAACATGACGACCGTTGAGCCAAGGAGTGGTGACAGTGGTGATAAAGAACTGAGATCCGTTGGTGTTGGGACCGGCATTTGCCATGGAAAGGATACCGGGCTTATCATGCTTCAGACCGGGAACGAATTCATCACGGAACTGATAACCGGGACCACCCATACCGGTTCCCGTAGGATCGCCGCCCTGAATCATAAAGTCGTTGATTACACGGTGAAAGATAAGGCCGTTATAATAGCCCTCTTTGGCGTGAGTGACGAAATTCTCAACCGTTTTGGGAACGAGTTCGCCGAAAAGGCGGATTTTGATTTCACCGTAGTTGGTTTTCATAATTGCAATCTGTTCGCCGGCCTGCGGCCTGTCAAGCTGATTAAACATATTTACACCCCTTATTCATTACTCTTTGTGGATTCTATCATATCAATCTTCTTAAGCTTGAAGGACATTAAGAAGTTTACTATTGCCGAGAATA
Organism: Clostridiaceae bacterium; assembly: GCA_016290515.1. Classification (GTDB taxonomy): domain Bacteria; phylum Bacillota; class Clostridia; order Oscillospirales; family Acutalibacteraceae; genus Fimenecus. The sequence goes on along the minus strand of JAEEUJ010000119.1, from coordinate 5,452 downwards.
CGGCAGTCAGCGCGATACTGATTAAGAAGCTGTACCACTTTATCTGCTTGCCGAACATCATGGTATCGGTTTCGACCGATTTCATTACAAAGAAATGAAGCACAATACCAAGCACGATGCCGATTAAAATGCCGATAAACATCATTATCGTATTCTCTCTGAACACGTATTTTTCGACCTCATCGGGACGGTAGCCGAGCACCTTGAGCGTTGCAAGCTCGCGCCTGCGCTCGGTAATATTGATATTATTGAGATTATACAGTACAACGAACGCAAGCAGCGCCGCAGAGCCAATCATCATAAAGACTATTATCATAAGACGGCTCGTAGTCTCGCTGACCTTCTGCGCTGTGATGCTGTTCATTGTAACCGAGGTTACCTCGTTGTTTTCAAGTATCTTTGCAGCGAGCGCTGCGTCATCGGCTGCATTGGTTCTGATAAGCAGCGTGTTAAGGTTCGGTATCTCGCCGAACAGGTTACGGTAAACCGCAGGTGTCATATAGACGTAGTGATAGAGATAATTCTCGACGATGCCCGAAATCTTGACCGTCGCGCTCTCGGTTGCGTTTTCGGAGGTCTTGAAGCTTATTGAGTCGCCGACGGAAGCGCCGAGCATATTCGCAAGCTTCTCGGTTATAACGATACTGTCGTCGGTGGGCAGGTATTCGTCGTGTCCGAGTCTTGACTGAAGCGTGATATAGTCAGCCATAGGCTCAACGCTCTGAGGTACTATCAGATAAACGTCCTGCTGCTTTTCGCCGTTGAGCGCAAGATACGGCTTACGGCAAATCTGAAGATAGTCGGTCACACCTTCTATTGTCTGAAGGTTTGCAAGCAGATGGCGTCTCTGCGTTCTGGTGATATTCTCGTTAATTGTGACTGTGCCCTGATAGTTCCAGATTTTTGAGAACTGATTGTTCGTCATTGACGAAACAGAGTCGCGTATGCCGAAGCCGACAAGCAGCAGAGCCACGCATCCCGCAACGCCGAAGACGGTCATAAACAGACGCTTCTTGTAGCGTACAAGATTTCTCAGCGCCGCCTTCTGCGAGAAGCTGAGCCTCATCCAGAACCACTCGTGCTTTTCAAGGCCTATCTTTTTGCCTACGGTGGGAGCCTGCTCTCTCATGAGCTCGGCAGGAACCTCTTTAAGGCTTCTGCGGCTTGCAAGATATGCCGCGCCCGCAGTGCAGACGAGTGAAATAACAACCGCAATTACCGCGTAGGGTATATTTACGGGCACTATAATCCTGGTTAAGTTCATATATACTATTCTGTACGTCTGAACGACAGTCGAGGGTATAAGCGCCTCGCCGACAACCGCACCGACGATACCGCCGATAAGCGTTGCGAAAAGAGCGTACAGAATATATTTTCCGGTAATGGTCTTTTTATTGTAGCCGAGAGCCTTGAACGTGCCGATTAACAGTCTCTGTTCCTCAACCATTCTCGTCATGGTTGTCAGGCTGACAAGAGCGGCAACGAGGAAGAATATAATCGGGAACACCGCGCCTATTGCGCTGATACCCTCTGCGTCGTTGTCAAACGAAGCGTATGTGTCAACTATTTCCCTGCCCGTAACATACCAGGTGGGGACGGGAGTGCTCTCAATTCTTTGCTTATAACTGTCAAGCTTTGCCTGCGCATCGTTGAGTTCCTCAACGACATCGCTCTTGGAAAGCTCGTATTCTTCCTTCGCCTTGTCAAGCGCCGCCTGCTTGGTATTAAGCTCATGCTGAGCCTGCTTGATATTCTTCTCGCCGTCGGCAAGCTTCTGACGCGCATCGGCTATTGCTTCGGGACTGCCCTCAAGTATAAGCTGTGCGTTATCAATTCGCCTGTTTGCCTGATCTATGGCAAGTTTGATGGCGTCAAGCTGTGATTTATAGAACTGCCCCGTAGCCTTCCAGCTGTAAATCGAGAAGGCGGCATCGGCATATTCGTCTGCAGACATTTTAGAGGCGTTCTGACGAAGCTCCTCCTCCATCTTGGCAATAATTTCCTGGTTGTTCTGCAGCTGCTTGGAGGTAGTGTTATAAAGCGCCTCCTGCTCAGCGAGAGTTTTTCTCGCCTCCTCAAGCTGCTGCTTACTGTTGGGTATGTTTTCCTCTCTGGTGTCGAGAAGCTCCTTGGCGTCCTCAACCTCCTGCTGATAACCGTCAAGCTCCGACTGCACAATATCGAGCGCAGACTGTGAATCGGACAAGGTCTGATAAGCCTGCTCAAACTGATCCATAGCGCGCTTTTTCTGAGTTTCAAAGCGCGCCTGAGCGGTGCCGATAAGCTCAACCGACTCGGTCTTGAACTCGTCATATCTTACAAGACAGCGTGTTTCGGCTATCGAGCTGATATTATTCTTTGCATTATCGACAAGCTTATCGTACTTCGACGAAAAGCAGTTGAGCGCGTCGGTACCGTTAACCTTTACAAAAGCCTTGGTATAAGCCTTAAGGGTGAAGGCTTCCTTCGGGATTATAAGAAAAGCGTCAACTATACCGTTGCCTATATCGGTATTGCCGCGGTCGTCGCTCAGATAATAGGCGGTCGAGCCTATGCCGACTATTGTATATGTGTCGGTTGCGAGCGTATCGGTCAGTTCGTCGGAATTGCCCGAAATGAGCGTTATTTTATCGCCGAGCTGATGTCCCGTCTTTTCGAGGAACTGAGCGTCGGCAATGCACTCGTCATAGCTTACGGGGAATCGGCCCTCGGAAACCTTGACAAGATTTATTCTGTCGGTAAGCGAGAGCACTGCCGTAACAACCTGAGCACCGTTTGACGGGCAGAGGAATTCGGCGCTGTATGCGCCCTCAGCGTCCTGAACGTCGCCGATTTTTGAAATTTCGGAAATATCTCTGTCGGTTATGCCGAGAGTGCCGGCGACACAGACGTCCATAAAATTCTGGCCGTCATATGTGGCGTCAGCCGAGGCCCTCATTGCAGGTGCGGTCGAAAGTATGCCCGCAAAAAACGCAACGCCGAGAGCAACTATTAAAAGAATCGAAAGGAATCTTGTAAAGCTTCGTATGATTTCCCGACGGAAATCTTTTCTCATCGATTTAGTCATTAAATACTGTCCTTACCATTCAATGTATTCTACCGGCGTGGGTTTCTCGTTAAGCAGAAGCTTGTCAACTCTGCCGTTTTTAACCTTGATAACCTTGTCCGCCATCGGAGCGAGAGCCGTGTTATGGGTAATAACGATAACCGTCACGCCCTTTTCGCGGCAGGTGTCCTGAAGAAGCTTGAGTATTGACTTGCCCGTGATATAGTCAAGAGCGCCCGTCGGCTCGTCGCACAGCAGAAGCTTCGGATTCTTGGCAAGCGCTCTGGCTATTGCAACTCTCTGCTGCTCGCCGCCCGAAAGCTGCGACGGGAAGCTGTCAAGCCTGTTGGAAAGTCCGACCTCCTTAAGCACGTTGGCAGCGTCCATGGGATTTTTGGCAAGCTGGGTTGAAAGTTCGACGTTTTCAAGCGCCGTCAGATTGCCGACAAGATTATAGAACTGAAAAACAAAGCCTACGTCGTCGCGTCTGTACGAGGTCAGCTGATTTTCGTTATATTTGGTAATATCAACGTTGTCAACGTAAATGCTGCCCGACGTCGCAGTGTCCATACCGCCTAAGATATTGAGTATGGTTGTCTTGCCCGCGCCGCTGGGACCGACGATAACGACGAATTCGCCCTTGTCGATACCGAAGCCGATTTCGTCAACCGCCTTGAGCTCAATTTCGCCCGTTTTGTAGGTTTTGGTTACATTACGAACCTCAATAAATGCCATAAGGTCAGTACTCCCCTTATAATATAATTACACGTTGTCTATTCTATCACAAAACAATTCAAATTGCTATATAAAATGTAATATTTCAAAATATATTAACAATTTATAATAGACATAAAAAAGCACCGTTTTCACGGTGCTTTAATTACTGTTTTAATTATTCCTCAGTCTTCTTTCTGGTGAGGACGAAGGCCGCGCCGGCAAGTAATGCAACCGCCGCAACTGCGGGTATTGCATAATCGCCTGTGGGCGGGATATCAGCGGGTGTTGTGTTTCCGCCGTTATTGTTATTGCCGCCGTTACCGCCGTTGTTGTCGTCACCGCCGCCGCTTCTCAGCAGGTTTGCAAGTGCGCTCGTCATAGTGGCGATAGCGTCGCCGAAGCCTCTGAACAGTGCGGAGAGATCGGCAGGTGTGTAACCCTCAAAGAACTTCTCAATCGAGCTGGTGTTAGCCTCTTCCGAGTCGAGAGAATCAAGAAGAGCCTGAACCTGGTCGGCTGAAATCTTGCCGTCCTTCTTTAACTTATCAATTATATACTTGGCATCGGTCTTGTTGATAATACCGTTACCGAGAAGGGTAAGCATAACGTCCTTAAGCTGATCGAAGGGAAGGTTGGAAAGGATTGAATAAATAGTATCGATATTATCGTTAAGGGGTTCTGTTTCCTCGGGCTCTGTTTCCGAAGGTGTAGTTGTCTCCTCGGGATTAATCTTATCCTTTATGGCCTTGGTAATCTCGCTGACAAGCATATTTGCATTGGTGTCCGAGAAGCCGACGTCAGCCTTAACGGCTGCGACTGCAGCGGCGACGGCAGTCTTGATAGAACCTTCGTCCGCCTCATAGGCCTCCTTATAAGAATCAATGTCAGAAATGCCGTTGACAACGCTCTTACCGATCTGGATGCGTCCGCTTATGCTTGAAACGTCCATTCCCTGATCAATCGCGTCAAGAACAAGGCCTGCAATTTCAACCTGCTTTTCGTCCGTCAGCGCATCAACATTCTCACCTGCGAATGCGGGAACGCACATTACAAACAGCAATGAAATTGCAACAAAAACAGCCAAAACCTTTTTCATGATCTTGTAATTTCCCTTCCTAATATCGATAATTGGGCATAGTTATATTAATATACATTTCAAATTATATCAGCCTGAGGTCAATATGTCAACAAAAAGCTTTCTATTTTTCAAAAAAGTTTTGGTAATTTTATTATAAAAGCCGTCAATACTAAGGCTGTAAACACATTTACGGAGGTGAAAATCAGTGAAAAACAGGAAAAGAAAGCTCTCTGACAGAGCTCTGGGCAAAATCAACCGCAAATCCGAAGAATTCGGTAAAATCTGGGACGGCGAAGACGAAAACCGGGAGGACGAATTCTCAACTCACAGCGAGGATACTTTGCATTCGGATAAGCAGATTAACAAGAATCTGGGCGAATACTAAAAAAATGCTTGCATTATTATAATGTATATGGTATTATATCACAGTACGAATATGAGTCAGCTTGAGAGTGGGTGTCAGCCCGCTCTCTTAATTTTGTAAGGAGAGTATATGGCGGAAAAGAAAAAGAATACCGTTACTGCCGTCTGGGAGATTGCGGAGCCCATCGCAAAAGAGCTCGGCCTTGTGCTGTGGGACGTGCGTTTCTTAAAGGAAGGCGTTAACTGGT
>JAEEUJ010000118.1 GCA_016290515.1 Clostridiaceae bacterium | reverse complement strand
AATTGACAAGACAATCCCGATTATTTGTGTAATCAAAAAGCAAACAAAAAACAGCCGCGAAGTCCGCGGCTGTTTTTAATGATATTGTTAACCTGTGCTTTTCGCTTATTCCCACTCTATAGTGCCGACCGGCTTGGGTGTAAGGTCGTAGAGAACTCTGTTGACTCCCTTTACCTCGGCGAGAATTCTGTCGCGAATCTTATAGAGAAGCTCGTACGGAATTTCCTCGATGGTAACCTTGATAGCGTCGGTCGTGTTGATGGCGCGGATAACTACGGGCCAGTCAAAGGTGCGCTTGCCGTCCTTAATTCCGGTTGATTTGAAATCCGGAACGATAGTGAAATACTGCCATACCTTGCCCTGAAGGCCTGCTGCGGCAAATTCCTCGCGGAGAATTGCATCGGACTCACGTACCGCTTCAAGTCTGTCGCGGGTGATTGCGCCTACGCAGCGGACGCCGAGACCGGGGCCGGGGAACGGCTGACGCTCAACCATGCCCTCGGGAAGACCGAGCGCTCTGCCGACAACTCTTACCTCGTCCTTATAGAGAAGCTTTACGGGCTCAACAAGCTCAAAATTAAGCTCCTCGGGAAGACCGCCGACGTTGTGGTGCGCCTTGATACCGTCTTTACTTTCAAGAATATCGGGATAAATTGTACCCTGTGCAAGGAAGGCAATACCGTCCTGCTTTTTTGCTTCCTCAACGAAAACGTCGATGAATTCCTTGCCTATAATCTTTCTCTTGGTCTCGGGGTCGGAAACGCCCGCGAGCTTGTCAAGGAAACGGTCAACGGCGTCAACGTAGATAAGGTTGGCGTCCATTTCCTCCTTGAAAACCTTGATAACCTGCTCGGGCTCGCCCTTACGCAGAAGTCCGTGGTTAACGTGAACGCATACGAGCTGTTTGCCGATAGCCTTGATTAAAAGCGCGGCAACTACGGACGAATCAACACCGCCCGAAAGAGCTAAAAGCACCTTTTTGTCGCCGACCTGAGCGCGGATTTCCTTAATCTGCTCGTCAATAAACTGCTCGGCAAGCTCCTTTGTGGTGATACGAGCCATTGACTCGGGTCTTACATCTGATGACATATACATACCTCCGAATAAAAATTACAAAAATATTATAGTTTATTTCTGTTGAAATTACAAGAAAATATTATAAAAAATCCCCTCAAACGAGGGGATAAGTTTATCTGTACATAATCGCTTCTCTCTCGGGGCCGTTTGAAACCATATCAATTCTGTGTCCGAGTTCGTTTTCAATGAATTCAACGTACTCGCGTGCCTCTTTGGGAAGCTCATTGAAATCTCTGATGCCCCTGATGTCGCACTTCCAGCCCTTGAGGGTTGTGAGTACGGGCTTAGCCTTTTTCAGCTGAGATGTAACGGGGAAATCCTTTGTGGTTTTACCGTCAATCTCATAGGCTGTGCAGACCTTGATTTCGTCAAGATATGACAGGCAGTCAAGCGCAGTCATTACAACCTTTGTTGCGCCCTGGCATTCGATACCGTAGCGAGTCGCAACGCAGTCAAACCAGCCGACTCTTCTCGGTCTGCCGGTAGTGGCGCCGAATTCGCCCTTGTCGCCGCCGTGGATACGAAGCTCCTGCGCCTCGTCCTCGTCAAGTATTTCGGAAACAAATTCACCCGCACCGACAGCTGACGAATAGGCCTTCGTAACGACTACGATTTCCTCAATAGCGTGGGGAGGAATGCCCGCACCGACCGCACCGTAACCGGCGAGAGTTGAGGAAGACGTAACCATAGGATAAATGCCGAAATCGGGATCCTTGAGTGTGCCGAGCTGACCTTCAAGGAGTATGTTCTTTCCCTCTTTGAGCGCGTCAAAAACAAGCTTATGCGTGTCACAGACATAGGGAGCGATTTTCTCTTTATACTCCATGCATGTGTTATAAACCTCCTGCTCGTCAAGCAACGGCTTGTGATAAACGTGCTCGAGTGTGAGATTCTTGAGCGTGCAGATGTTCTTAATCTTAGCCTTTAAGGTTTCGTCGTCGAAAAGCTCGTTGACCTGAATGCCGATTTTCGCATATTTATCTGAGAAGAACGGTGCGATACCGCTCTTTGTCGAGCCGAAGGCGTTTTTACCGAGTCTCTCCTCCTCATAGGTGTCGAGAAGAATGTGATAAGGCATAAGAATCTGGGCCCTGTCGGAAACGTAAAGCTGCGGATTAAGTCCCGCCGCCTTAAGGCTTTCAAGTTCATTAATAAACATGTTCATATCGAGCGCAACGCCGTTGCCGATAACGCATTTAACATTGTCGTAGCACACGCCGCTGGGCATAAGATGCAGCGCAAAGCGCCCGTGCTCGTTGATTATGGTATGGCCGGCATTTGCGCCGCCCTGAAAGCGGATAACGATATCGGCCTGTGAAGCGAGCATATCGGTAATTTTACCCTTGCCCTCGTCGCCCCAGTTTGCGCCGACAACTGCTTTTACCATCAGTAATTCCACCTTTGATTTTTATAGTTAACAATACCTTGATATTATATAGAAATTATGCGCGTATGTCAATAAAGTTATAATTATAAGTTTTTTTATTGACTTTACTTGACGCCTTTGGTAAAATAATTCTGTTAGTGGTATTATTTTTACCAAGGGGGAACTTATTATGGATGAGAACTATACACCCGATTTTACCAATGAGACAGACGAAAACGACGTGCCCGTTCTTGATTTCAACGCTGCCGACGATGACGCAACGCTCAGCTTCGGCACAGCCGATGAGGACGCAGGCATCAGCTTCGACGTTTCCGATGACAGCGCGGACCTGAGCTTCGGCGCAGCGGACGACGACGCAGGCATCAGCTTTGACGTTTCCGACGACGGTGCAGGCTTAAGCTTTGAAGCGGCAGATGACGCTGCCGTTGAGTTAGGCGCAGCCGCAGAGGAAGCCGCAGAAGAGGTTGCGGATTTGTCCTTTGAGCCTGCTGTTGAAGAGGCAGTAGAGGAAGTTGCAGAAACAAGCTTCGAACCCGTTGAAGAAGCAGTTGAGGAAGTTGCAGAGGCAAGCTTTGAGCCAGTAGAAGAAGCTGTTGAAGAAGTTGCAGAGGCGAGCTTCGAGCCTGTTGAAGAGGCTGTTGAAGAAGTTGCTGAAACAAGCTTCGAGCCTGTTGAAGAGGCAGTCGAGGAAGTTGCAGAAACTACCTTCGAGCCTGTTGAAGAGGCAGTCGAGGAAGTTGCCGAAGCGAGCTTTGAGCCCGTTGCAGAGGCCGTAGAGGAAGTTGCCGAAGCGAGCTTTGAGCCCGTTGCAGAGGCCGTAGAGGAAGTTGCAGAAGAAACTTACGGCACAGTTGAAGAAGCTGCCGAACCGTCTGCAGACGTTTTCGTTCCCGCTATCAACAGCACACATCCCGAAGAAAAGAGTATGAAGCCTACCATCTACGTTGCTCAGCCTACGAAAAAGCACGGCGAAAAGAAAGCCGTTGAGGCAGAACCCGAAGAAGAATTAACCGACGAAGATAAGGAAGAGCTTCTCAAAAAGAGAAAACTCAACAAGAAATATCTTATTCTTGTTTCGGCGCTTCTTGCGCTGGTTGTTGCAGTCGAGATTGAGCTTCACTTCTATTTCGGACTTCTCTGATAAAGCAAATATTTAAGGCGGTTCATACGAACCGCCTTTTTTCTTATCTTTTTTATTCAACCGTAACGCTCTTGGCGAGGTTTCTCGGCTTATCGACGTCACAGCCGCGTCCTAGAGCCATATAATAGGCGAAAATCTGGAGCGGAATAACCGTCAGCGAAGGCATCAGTATATTGCTTATCTCGGGTACTCTGATAACGTCGTCGGCAAACTCGTCAACCGAACTGTGCTTCTCGCCGACAAGGGCGATAACCTTAGCGCCGCGCGCCTTGACCTCTTTGATATTACCGAGAGTCTTTTCAAGCAAATCGGACTGAGTGGCAACCGCGAATACGGGTGTGCCGGGCTCGATAAGCGAAATTGTGCCGTGCTTGAGTTCACCGGCCGCATAAGCTTCCGAATGAATATACGATATTTCCTTAAGCTTCAGCGAGCCTTCAAGCGAAATAGCATAGTCAAGCCCGCGTCCGATAAAGAAAACATGCTCTGAATTGACATATTTCTTGGCAAGCGCCTTAAGGTCGTCGTCCATTTCAAGCAGCTTTTCTATAAGCTCGGGTAATTCGAGCATCTCTTCGCAAAGCGTCTTCTCGTAATTCTCACCGATAAGGCCCTTTGCCTTTGCAAAACGGATTGCAAGCAGATAAGCTACGTTAAGCTGTGCCGAAAAAGCCTTTGTCGTGGCAACGGCAATCTCCGGCCCTGCCATAGTATAGATAACGTCATCGGACTCACGCGCAATCGTGCTTGCAACAACGTTGACGATTGATATAGTTCTCGCGCCCTTGCTCTTCGCCTCGCGAAGCGCCGCAAGAGTGTCGGCGGTTTCGCCTGACTGTGAAATTACGATACAGATATCGTTAGGTCTTACTATCGGATTTCTGTATCTGAACTCACTGGCAAGGTCAACCTCGCACGGAGTTTTGGCAAGCTTTTCAATTACGTATCTTGCCGCCATACCTACGTGCCACGCGCTGCCGCAGGCTACGATATGAACAGTGCCGATATTCTTGATCTGCTCGTCGGTAAGGCTCAATTCGTCAATTACAACCTTGCCGTCCTTGATTCTCGGTGAAAGCGTGTCGCGGACCGTTTTGGGCTGCTCGGCGATTTCCTTCTTCATAAAGTGGTCGTAGCCGCCCTTTTCAGCCGCTTCGACATCCCAGGTTACGTGGTAAACGTCTTTGTGAACTTCATTAAGGTCAATGTCATAGAGCTTAATTGAATCCTTCTTAAGAAGCGCTATCTGATTATCGTCAAGCAGATAGCAGTCCCTCGTGTACTTAAGCACCGCAGGAATGTCCGAGGCGAGGAAGTTCTCGTTATCACCTATGCCGACGATAAGCGGGCTGTCCTTACGCGCCGCTATAATCTCGTCGGGCTTATCCTCGATAAGAACAGCTGTGGCATAAGAACCGCGAACCATCTTCATAACCTTGGACATAGCCTTCAGGGAGTCGCCGTCATAAAAGAAATCGAACAAGTGAGCAAGCACCTCCGTATCAGTCTGCGATACGAAAACGTAACCCTTTTGTTCGAGCATAATTTTAAGCTCAATATAATTCTCGATAATGCCGTTGTGAACGAGGGTAATTCTGCCGTTGCCGCCCTTGTGGGGGTGAGCGTTGATGTCGTCGGGAGCGCCGTGGGTTGCCCAGCGGGTATGACCTATGCCGACGCAGCCTTCGAGTTTACCTTCGTTTTCAAGCTTTCCTTCGAGATCGGCTATTCTGCCTTTTGTCTTGCAGATTTTTACTCCGTCGTCGCCGTACACGGCAATACCTGCCGAGTCATAGCCTCTGTACTCGAGCTTTTTCAGACCGTCAATAAGTATCGGAGAAGCACTGTTATCTCCGATATAACCAACAATTCCGCACATATTCACTTTTCCTTTGCAAATAAATTTGCGCGTTGTATTTCCCTCTGTTTTGCCGTCACCGACAGTTTTTAAGGAAATACCGTTACCCCCGCACTTATGGGGCAAGAGGCATCCGCCGAATATTTCGATAACCTCTTCCTCGTCATCTGCCTTAGCAGACCCGGCGCTACTTTTTATAAGGAGAAGTTTTGAAACTCCCGACTCACATACGAGCCTTAGTGATTATAACCTATTTATATATAAAAGTCAAATGAATTAAGTCGAATTCTGCGCCCGCTGTCAATCATATTAATCGGAGTTTGTCGAGCAGAAAGCTTGATAGGACACCAGCCTCCCTTGTCAAAGGGAGGGGGACCGCCGTACGGCGGTGGAGGGATTCCTTTTACTGTTATATCAAGCTTTCTTGAATCCCCTCGCCAGCGTTCGCTGGCCCTCTCCCCTTTAACAAGGGGCGCTGTTTTGCTCTATCGAACTCAGCGACAAACTCAAAATTATATTAGTCATTTTTCGGGAAATAATATATTTATGAAACGGGATGAACTTA
>JAEEUJ010000008.1 GCA_016290515.1 Clostridiaceae bacterium | reverse complement strand
GCCCTTAGCGAGCTTTAAAACTTTATTTCTTCTTTTGCGAGTCATCATCGCGCCCTTAATACGAGCCATAATATTTTACCTCCGAAAATTTAGTAGTTAAGCGGTCACTCCGCCTTCAGTTTATTATTTATAGGGAATAAGACGCTTAATCTGTCTCTGATTGGTTACATCGGCAACAGCAGTCTTGCGAAGATTTCTCTTTCTCTTGGTTGACTTCTTGTTAAGGATGTGTGACTTGTAAGCGTGCGCTCTGATGGGCTTGCCGTTCTTGGAGAGCTTGAAACGCTTTTTAGCTCCGGAATGTGTTTTAATCTTAGGCATTTTTATTTCCTCCTGATAATAAATTACTTGTTTGCAACGGGGGCAAGGAACATAAGCATCTGTCTGCCCTCTAACTTTGCGGGCTTCTCAACCGTGCAGAACTCGGCGGTAGCCTCGGCAAATTTCTTCATGGTTTCCTCGCCTATCTGGGGATGAGCCATTTCTCTGCCCCTGAAACGGATTGAAACCTTGACCTTCTGACCTGCCTTTAAGAATTTGACGGCCTGATTAGCCTTCGTATCAAAATCGTGTGTGTCGATATTAAGAGAAAGACGGATTTCCTTCGTTTCGATGATACGCTGGTTTTTCTTGTTTTCCTTCTCTTTTTTTGACTGTTCAAATCTGTACTTGCCGTAATCCATAATCTTGCATACGGGCGGGTTTGCCGTAGGCGCAATCTTAACAAGGTCGAGGTTCTTGGCCTCGGCTTTCTTAAGCGCATCTTTAGCCGACATAATGCCGAGCTGTTCGCCCTCGGCTGAAATCAGTCTGACTTCCTTGTCACGGATTTCATCATTGAGTTGAACTTCTTTGATAGCGATGGATAATCACTCCTAATTAAAAAATTAAAGCGTGAGCCTGACAGCCCACACTCAACACTGAGGGAAAATCCCAGAAGTATTGACCTGCGTCACTTGCGCTCACAGGTGAGAACTGTCGGTTCTTCTTTGTTGTGCAGATATAATACAACATAACGGGCAGTTTGTCAACAAAAATTTTGACATTTGCCCGTTTACTTGTTTTATTACATATTTATTTTACCGAAAACACGGGACTCAAGCTTAACATCAGTATCGTCCTCACACATTTCAAAAAGAAGATTAAGCGCAAGATAAAGAGCGCTGAGAGACTCGAAGACATTTTTCAGATTAGCCTGCTGATAATACGGCTTTTTGGTTTTCTTATCGATTTTGCTTCTCGAATGCTTGATATTGTTATAGCTTTTCCACCAGTCGCCGCTTTCCTCATCCGAAAAGCCGCTGTAGGGCACATAGCTGCGCCCGAACTCGGGAAGTGTTTCAACCTGCGCGTTACGAAGGTTGGGAATATTTGCACGCAGCACGGACATTTTAAGACCGATATTTCTCTGACGTTCCTTTTCAAAGCAGTCGCAAAGCTCGCTGAGCACCGCGTCAATTTCATTGCAAATCAAAACGAACAGACTGAGATACTCGAATGAAAAAGCGTCATTATTCTCCTTGTCAATAGTCACGTACTTGTCGGTATCGATAAAGAATTTTTCAAACTTCTGATAGTTTTTCCAGTATATTCTGATGAATTCGCTTTTTTTCATTTATAATCTCCCCTTTTCGCCGTAAATAATACCACAAAGCAACGCAACTTTCAATATTTTTATCGAAAAACGATAAATTTTTATTGACAAACAGAAATAGAGGCGGTATAATGACCTCGTAAAACACCTTTCGGGGAGGACTTACCATGAAAAAGAAGCAGAATGCGGCGCTTAAGGTTTCAATAGGCTTCACGGCGGTTTTTGCGCTTGCGCTGACTGCGCTCACCTTTACGGGACCGTGGACGGTAAAATGGCTGTGCGAGTTTACTAATAATCAGCCGATTGAAAAGTTCCTGCTCGGCATCACCTATCTGGCAGTCCCGGCAGGCTGGGGAGCGATAATAATTCTGTTCAGGCTGCTTATCAATATCGATAAGGGTATAGTTTTTGACAAGCAGAATACCAAAATGCTCAATATACTTTCGTGGCTGTGTCTTTATGTAGGCTTTCTTTCGGGCTTCGCGACACGCTGGTATATTCCGTTTATAATAGTAAGCGTTACGGCGCTTTTTATCGGTCTTATAGTCAGGGTTGTCAGAAATATCATCGGCGAGGCAATAATAATCAAGGATGAGAATGACCTTACGGTCTGAGGGCTGAATATGGCTATAAGAATTAATCTCGATATGATGCTCGCGCGCGAGAAAATGTCCTCGGGCGAGCTTGCCGAAAAAGTCGGCATCACTCAGGCAAATCTGTCTATACTTAAGACCGGCAAGGCAAAGGCGGTGCGCTTCTCAACGCTTGAAGCCATCTGCCGTGAGCTTCACTGCCAGCCGGGCGATATACTCGAATACGAGGAGGACTGATTATGGAAAACAATACTCAGGGCTATGTTCCCTACGTGCCCGCTACCGCAGCGCCGAAAATCAAGACGCTGGATTTCAAAAAATCCGACTATATTTTTGCAATACTTTTTGCAGTTTCTTCGGTGCTGCTTGCCTTTATAGGCATTACCGAGAGAATGGCGCTGGGCTACACCGTTTCGCATATCGCGTTTCTCGCGGTATTCGCGGTCTATCTGTTAAAGAACGGCAGGCTCAACGTGCTTTCGCTTTTCTCGCTGATAGCTTCCGCCGCTTCGTCGGTAACGTTCTCGCTTTACACAGGCGACAAGGCGGTATATCTTGCGTTTGCACTTGTTACCGCTTCGACGGTACTGTTCGCACTGTCGGCTTCGGGACTTGAGGTTGACAGCTTCGGCGACGTTCTGCGTATGGCTTACGCGGCGGTTATCACTCCGCTGGAAAACGCGCCCGTTGCGTTAAAGTCGCTTTTTGCGGCGAATAAGAAAAAAGGCGTTCTGCAGGTGCTTCTCGCCCTCGCGGTAAGCATACCCTTCCTCGCAATAGTAATAGCGCTTCTTGCGAGCTATGACGCGGCGTTTGAGGGACTGGTCAATTACGTTGGCAAGCTGATAGGCAGAATTATAATCAAGCTGATACTCAGCGTGATTCTGTTCATTATACTGTACAGTCTTGCGGTTGACTGGAAGTACAAACTGTTCAAAGACATTAACGACACATACTTCAACGTCCCCAAAAAGCGATTTATCAAAAACGCGTTCACGCTGACCTTTCTTATACTGATAAGCGTTGTATATCTCGCGTTTATCGTTTCTCAGTTCGCCTATCTTTTCAACGCGTTCAGAGGACTTCTGCCGAAAAACTTCACCTTCTCGGAATACGCGCGCAGAGGCTTCTTTGAGGCTGAGGCCGTCACGGCGCTCAACCTCGCGGTAATGGTGCTTTTCACCCGCTTTTCGGCAAGGCGCGAGGACGGCAGGCTCTCGTTTACAAACAAGCTTTTCTTCAGCTTTATCGGTCTGTTCTCGCTGTTTCTTGTAGTTACGGCAGGCTTCAAAATGGTTATGTATATAAATTCCTACGGGCTGACGGTATTAAGACTTTCCTCGTCCGTATTTATGATAGCCACAGTCGCGTTTGTAACAGCGTTCATATTAAAGCTTTACAAGCCCGAATTAAAGCCCGTCAAATACGCGGTTGTGTTCGCGCTGATGCTCTTTACCGCGCTCTCGCTTGCGGGTATTGACAGAACCGTTGCGAGCTATAATGTTAACGCATATATAAACGGCAGGCTTCCGAGCGTTGATCTGACTATGCTCTCACAGCTCGACCCCGATTCGACAGTGCCGTACATTGTAAAGCTTGCCGAGCTTGAAGGCGACGAAAACGCAAAGGTTGCCGCAGCGGCGGATGAGGCGCTCAGCTACATCTGTTACGAAAGATACTACAGCAGTATGGATTACGAAACCTATTTCGATGCGCTCGTAAAAGACAGCAATATTTTCCGCTCTGCGCTTATGAGAAGCTGTTCGAAAAAAGCGTTCGACAGTCATAAGGTTTTGGGCGGTATTCCAGAATACAGATATTTCAAGCCGCCGTATGCGTATGACAACTACAACTATGTTTCTCAAAGTGCAATGAGTGCGCTCCATAATTATTGTAATATCAATTTCGACGACGGCTCGGGTTATCCCGTGACAGCAGTTGATAATCACGACGGCTTTTTAGGAGACGGCACTTCTTTCGTTGATATTCAATACTACGACGACGAAAAAGAAAAACAAATTGCGGAAAACACAAGATGGAAAAAGACACCCGTTCCCGACAATCTGCGTGAATTCATTTATGGGGATTTCTTTGAAGAGATTTCAGACTATAACATTCCGGAGGTCAATAACGGATATTATCTTTTCTATGACAGAAGCGACGAGGCTGCAAACGACCGTTATGACGATTCGTTTCTGAACGGCAACCGATATTCCTACAATTTCACCTTTGCGCTCTACGACTGCGATACAGATTCGCTTTATTATATCGAAGCGGATACTTAATTGAGGTATTATTTATGGCAAAAAAGATAGTCTGCGGAGTATTAATACCGATTTTTCTTATTATCACAATCTTTGTTGCTGTCGACAAATTTGATAAAGCTAAACCGGATTGGAAAAAGTTTGATTTTATTTTCGAAGGATATACCGAAACCGACGGAAAATCATTGACTAACGGTAACGAGCTTTTTGAATCGTATTATTACACCTACCCCAACGACATTTCGGAAACGGTAGCATCAAGCGGACTTTATAAAAAAGTCAGCGAGGATGATTTAGATACTGTTAAAGCTTGCATTGAAAGGTTTGATTCTTTCTTTTACGGCAAACGGCTTGAGCCCGAACAGTTAAGTGAAAACGACTATATGATACTGACGTTCTGGGACGACGACAGCAACGAAACAACCGAACCGAATTACAGAGAATTCCGTTTGGTTTATTACTCGGCGGAAATGAAAACAATATTTGATATGAATTATCGGGATTAAAAGCAAAAGCGGGCACAATGCCCGCTTTATTTTTTCCTTATCTCCCTGTTCAATCTGTTGAGGACTTCCTTTTTGTCAGCCGACCAGAGAGGCGCGACGAGAAGCTTCTTCGGCGCGTCGCCCGTAACTCTGTGAACGACGACGTTCTTCGGAATGTGTTTTAGACATTTTATAACTAAAGCGATATATTCATCCTCTGTCAGTACGTCAAACCCGCCGTCGAGATACATCTTTTCAAGCGCCGTTCCTTTAAGCACGTGAAGCAGATGCAGTTTGATTCCGTCGGCTCCGCTTTTAACGGCGTAATCAACGGTTCCGAGCATCATATCCTCGGTTTCGTGCGGCAGACCGAGTATGACGTGAACTACGACATTTACGCCGATTTCCTTTAGCTTTCTGACCGCTTCGTCATAATCGGAAAGCTCATAGCAGCGGTTAATCAGCTTCGCCGTTTCTGCGTGAACTGTCTGTAAGCCGAGTTCAACGAAAACGGGTTTTATTTTATTCAATTCACCGAGCAATTCAATTACGTCTTTTCCCAGACAGTCGGGGCGCGTGCCTATCGAAAGCGCGACAATATTTTCGTTATTTATCGCATCAGAAAAAATTTTGCAGAGATAATCAATATCGCCGTAGGTGTTTGTGTAGGACTGAAAATAGGCGACGAATTTATCGCCCGAATATTTCTTTCCAACCTGCTTTTTAGCCCTTTCAATCTGAAGCGAAATATCGTCAATATGCCTTTCGGAAAAGTCGCCGCTTCCGCCCGCAGAGCAGAAAATGCAGCCGCCCGTCCCCTTCGTGCCGTCACGGTTGGGGCAGGTCAGTCCGGCGTCGAGCGAAAGCTTATAAACCTTTTCGCCGAAGCGCTCTGTCATATATTCGTTGTAGGAGTAATAATACGGAAGCATGGTGTTCTCCTGTCTGCTGATAATCTAATTATATTAATAAATTGTAAAAAATGCAAATGCGGTTGAAAAATGCTTCATTATAAAGTAAAATAGACACGGTGATTATTTTGGTAGACAGGAATTGCATTTCAACAATCAATCACATACGCTTTGACCCGACTAAGCCGAAGGCTGAGTATATCGAAATCGACGATATAGCTCACGCACTGTCATACATAACGAGGGCAAACGGACATTTCAACAGATTCTTTTCCGTTGCGCGCCATTCAATCAACTGCGCCGAGGAAGCGAGGCTGAGGGGTTACAGCGTACGCGTACAGCTTCTGTGTCTGCTTCACGACGCGGCGGAGGCTTATATCGGCGATATGACAAGACCGCTGAAAATGAGAATCCCCGAATTCGGCGTAATTGAAAAGGAATACCAGAAAATCATTTTCACAAAATATATCGGTGAATTAAGCGACGGGGAAATCCGTCTTACGCGGGAAATCGACGACGCTATGCTCTTTAACGAGTTTCTTAAATATAACGGTGAAACTCTGCTTGAAGACAAACCTGAAATTCATATTGACCTTGACGCGACTGTGAAGTCGATTGACGATACGAAGGCGGAATTCCTTTTGAAATTCAATGAGCTTACAAAGGCTCTCAACGCTTGATTATGGAAACAGGCTGGAATTTATGGCACGGCTGTCACAAAATATCCGAGGGCTGCAAAAACTGTTACGTTTACCGCCGCGACAGCTCGGTTGACAGAGACGCCTCTCAGGTGCTTAAAACGCAGAACTTCAATCTTCCCGTTAAGAGAAGCCGCGGCAGAGAATATAAAATCCCGTCGGGCAGTACAATCTGGACGTGCTTTACCTCGGATTTCTTTATTGAGGAAGCTGACGAATGGCGCGTCGAAGCGTGGAAAATGATAAGGGAGCGCTCGGACTGCAACTTCATCATTCCGACAAAGCGTATTGAACGTATGGAAAAGTGCCTTCCGTCCGACTGGGGCGACGGCTATGACAACGTTACAATCTGCTGTACGGTTGAAAATCAGAAAAGAGCGGATCAGCGCTTACCCGTTTTTCTCAATTTACCGATTAAGCACCGTCAGATTTACTGCGAGCCGCTGCTTGAAAAAATCGACATCGAAAAATATCTTGATGAAAGAATTGACGTTGTAGCTGCGGGCGGCGAGTCGGGATTTAATGCGAGAGTCTGCGACTTTGATTGGGTGAAAAGTCTGTCCGAGCAGGCGAGAAGAAAAAACGTCGGCTTTCATTTTCACCAGACGGGCGCAAGGTTCGTCAAGGACGGACGGCTGTATAAAATAGAACGGAAATACCAGCATTCTCAGGCGAGAAAGGCAAAAATAGACTATAAAAGAACGGACGGTAACATTCAGCTGTCCTGGGAGGAATTGTAAGTCTTTATGGCAAAAGAAAAGAACAAAAATCTCAAAGAAATGCTTGTCTATTTTCTTTTTTGTCTTGTTTGTGCGGCTTCAAACTGGTCGGTCTATGTGCTGATGACAAAGCTCCTTAATGTCGATTTAAGCGCAGTCGGAGATAACGGTAACGCAATTATCCGTCTGTTTTCGGGAAACGCCGACGGTAATATTAAAAGGCTTTTTATCTGCACAATAACAGCATGGCTTGTCAACGTTATCGTGGCGTTTGTCACGAACAAAATTTGGGTGTTCAAGTCAAGAGAAAAGAGCCTTAAGGGCGTTGCAAGGGAGTTTGTCACCTTCTTCGGCAGTCATTTTTTCACGGGAATACTCGACTGGGCGGGCACTCCGTTTCTCGTTATGTTAGGTATTAATCAGAGCCTTATCGGCATAGAGGGCAGTCTTGCAAAGCTTATTGTAAGTCTGCTTATAATGGTGCTTAACTACCTGATAGGTAAATTACTTGTTTTCAAGAAAACTTCGGGAGGACAGAAAAATGTCTGAAGAATTCAAAAAATATACCCTCGGCTATCAGCGAGGTGAGCGTAAGGAAGCGTTCAACACTCAGCAGAGCGGCGGCCTTGTTGAGAACGAAATACCGCTTGACTTTCTGAGAAAGGCGACGGGCTATACGCTGACGATTTCCCAGCAGACTATACCTGTTGCGGGCTTCGTACGCGAGGCTGACGCAACCAAGCTGTGGGAGGTTTATCAGAAGCTTCACACGGACACATCAAGACCGATAAAGATAAGCTTCAATACGCTTATGCTCCGCTTCTTTGCGGAATGCCTCAAATCCGCTCCCATACTCAACGCGCATCTTAAATACAAGCCCTTTAATGCGACGGGCACACTCACCTATAAAGGCTCTATTGAGGTTTCAATGCCCGTTATTCTTCCCAACGGCAGAATGATACCGATAGTCCTTCACGACGCGGGTAACAAGAATCTTGACGAAATGGCGTTCGCCGTTTCGGAAATTGAAAGAAAATCGTATAACACCATACTCGACGAAACGATTTACGACGTTGCCAGACAGAGAATGTTCGGCCTTATAAGACACGGTCACGTTTTTCAGGCGATTGCAACCGGACTTTCAGCCTTTATCGGCAAGAACAAGGTTAAGTTTGCACCCGGCAAGGTAAGACGCGAATACAGAAGAGAGGTAAAACCCGAGGACAGACTCGGTGCCGACGACATAGGCGAAGGCACTGTGTGCATTTCGGATTTAGGCTCGATTTATTCGGGCAAGGGCTTTGCCACAACCTCCCCCGTGCTTCAGCCTACGACGGCGGTTATCGCCTTCGGCAGGGTGCGTGACGAGGACAAGGTTTATAAAAAAGAGGACGGCACGCTTGACCTCAAGACAATAAAGGTTCTGCCGATTACAATTCTTTTTGACCATAAGATAGGCGGCTTCCCCGATATCGTTCCTTTTATGAACAAAATGGACGAGCTGCTTGAAAATCCCGAAGAAATGATGAACTGGTAAAATGACTAAGATTAAAGAACTTTTCAAAAAGCACAGAGAAATAATTGTATATATTATCTTCGGCGTCCTGACAACGCTTGTAAACTGGGTTGTATTTATTCTGATGACGAAGCTGATGAACGTTGACGTCAGCGGCGTTTCGGACAGGGGCAATGCGTTAACGTCTCTGTTTTCGGACAATTACGAATACACCGTTTGCAATGCGGTTGCCTGGGTTGCAGGCGTACTGTTTGCGTTTGTGACGAATAAAATCTGGGTATTCAG
Source organism: Clostridiaceae bacterium (assembly GCA_016290515.1). Classification (GTDB taxonomy): domain Bacteria; phylum Bacillota; class Clostridia; order Oscillospirales; family Acutalibacteraceae; genus Fimenecus. The sequence continues at coordinate 17,154 of JAEEUJ010000008.1, read as the reverse complement.
GTCGAGAAGCAAAAAGGCGGCAACCGTTTTAAGGGAGTTTTTCTCCTTCGTCGGCGCAAGAGTTGTAACGGGGATAATTGAAATATTCCTGCCGACTCTGCTTATAAATATCGGACTCAATCAGTCCGTACTCGGCGTCGAGGGCGCAATTGCAAAGGCGGTCGCTTCGGTAATTGTTATCGTGCTTAATTACGTTTTCTCGAAGCTGATTGTTTTCAGAAAAAAGAAAAACTGAAAATATAAAATTAACGGGCGGTTTAACCGCCCGTTTTGTTATATTATATATTCCTTTATCGTTTCGAGGTAGGCTATATTTACAGTCGCGTCAACGAGCGTACCGTTCTCGTTATATTCTTCGGAGTGAATAACTCCGTCCTTTCGGATTTCGGCGATTATTCCGCCCTTTGAAAACGGAATTAAAAGCTTAACCCTCGTTCTGTTTTTCGGCAGTTCATCCTCAACTGCTTTTAGCAGGTCGTCGATACCCTTGCCGTATTTTGCGCTTATCATTACCGTTTTGCCTATGGTCGGCAGGTCGTAAATATCGGGAACAAGGTCGCATTTGTTCATAACCGAGATAATCGGTATCTGTTCGCATTCAAGCTCCTTTAATACGTTTGCCGTAACCTCAAGATGCTCTGCCGCTTCGCTCGACGATGCGTCGCACACGTTGAGTATAAGGTCGGCGTTCTTGGCTTCCTCAAGGGTTGACTTAAAGGCTTCGACAAGCTTGTGCGGAAGCCGTCTTACAAGTCCGACGGTATCGACGAGCATTACAGACTGACCGTTGGGTAATATCAGCTTTCTCGCCGTCGGGTCAAGTGTTGCAAAAAGCTTGTCCTCGGCAAGCACGCCCGCATTTGTCAGCGTATTCATAAGCGTTGACTTGCCCGCATTCGTATAGCCTACAATTGCGACGGAGATTACTCCGTCCTTTTTTCTGCGTGAACGCATGGTATTGCGGCGTTTTTCAATTTCCTTTAACTGTTGTTCAAGAGCGTTTATCTTACGTCTGATGTGGCGTCTGTCGCTTTCGAGCTTGCTTTCACCGGGACCGCGCGTACCGATACCGCCGCCCAGTCTTGACATACCCTTTCCCCTGCCTGTCAGGAAGGGAAGCGAGTATTTCAGCTGAGCAAGTTCAACCTGAAGTTTACCCTCGCTTGAACGCGCATGAAGGGCAAAAATGTCAAGTATCAGCATTGTGCGGTCAACTACTCTTACGTCCGTAATATCCTCGATGTTTTTAAGTTGTGACGGACTGAGTTCGTCGTCGGCAACGATTAAGTCAACTTCGTAGTTCTCAACCGCTTCTCTGATTTCGGCCATTCTTCCCGAACCGACATAGGTTGCCGAGTTTGGCTCGGGCAGCTTCTGAACCGATGTCAGCACGACATCGCCGCCCGCGGTTTCAACCAGCTCGGACAGCTCGTTTATCGACTCGTCGGAGTTGAACTTACCCGTGTCAACGCCTAAGAGCAGAACCTTTTCTTTTTCAGTTTTGTTTTCGTACAGTTCCATATTATTTATAATGCTTCATGTGATTCATCAGCGAAATAAGCAGCGGTGTGGCAATAACCGCCGATATTATATAGCCGAGCGGATTTGCAAGCTGAATACCGAGTACGCCGATAAAATGCGGAAGTATAAGCACGAGCGGAATGAAAAACAGTCCGTTCTGCGAGCAGGCAAGGAAAAACGCCCTGCCGCTCTTGCCCGTTGACTGAAAGGTCATATTGCCGACCATAACCGTCGGCAGGAAGAGCATTGAAACGCAGAGTATTCTCAACGCGGTAACGCCTATTTCAAGTACGCTTTCGTCGTCACGGAAAAGCGCTATAAGCTGCGGTGCAAACGCAAAGCATACCGCCGCAATCACCGCAATAACGAGCGTTGAAAATTTCCAGAGGAATTTTATCGCCTCTCTTACGCGCTCATAAAGCTTCGCTCCGTAGTTAAACGAGCACACGGGCTGGAAGCCCTGACCGATGCCAAGCGAGGTGCTGAAGATAAGCATACCGATTTTTGCGACTATGCTCATAGCGGAAATACAGCCGTCGCCGTATGGCTGGGCCTGTATATTGAGCACCATGGTGGAAACCGAATTAAGTCCCTGACGCGCAAAGCTCGGAAGGCCTACAAGTATTATCTCAAGAGTTACTTTAGGATTAGCCGAAAAGAACTTCGGTGAAATACGGCTCTGAGGCTTTTTCGCAAGAAAAAAAGCGAGCAGTATCGACATACTGATATACTGCGAAGCGGCGGTTGCAATACCCGCGCCCGAAATACCGAGATTAAAGACGAATATCAGAAGCGGGTCAAGCGCAATATTGAGAATCGCGCCCGTAGCAATACCGACCATCGCGAGCTTCGCCATACCCTCATAGCGCAGAATGTTATTCATGACAAACGCCGTTGTCATGGCAGGCGCTGCTATAAGAATCCACCTGCCGTAATCTATGGCATAGGGTAAAATCGTATCGGTGCTGCCGAGAAGCTTCATAATAGGCTCTATGAATACAAGTCCGACGCTCATTATAGCCGTACCGACGGCAAGCGCTATGAAATAGGCGGTTGAACTGTAAGTTCTTGCCTTTTCAAGCTCCTTTGCGCCTAAGCTGCGGCTGACTATCGAGCCTGCGCCCTGACCGAACATAAAGCCCGTCGCCTGAATTATACCCATTAAGCTCAGAAGTATGCCCGTAGCGCCGCTTGCGGCTAAGCTTATCTTAGAGACGAAATAGGTGTCGGCAATATTATAGAGCATGGTTATAAGCATGGAAATAACCGTCGGTACGGCAAGTCTCGGAATGAGCCTGCCTATCGGCGTTTCTGTCAGCTTTTTGAATTGTGCCTGCTGTGAATCCATACTTTTATCCTTTGAAAAAATCGTCGATATATATTACAACATTTCAAATCTTTTTTCAAGTGTGTTATTATTCATTATTTTATTGTAACTGCCCGATATATGTGATAAAATGAATCTGTAAAGGGGTGACGTTATGACAAAGGAACAATATCTTAAGCAGATAGATAAGGTAAATGAAAAAGGCAGATACAAGCCTGACTGGACTTCGCTTTCGGGGCACAAGACGCCCGACTGGTATTACCGCGACAAGTTCGGTATTTTCATTCACTGGGGTATTTACAGCGTGCCCGCCTACGGCAACGAATGGTACCCGAAAAATATGTACGATAAATCGTCACGTGAGTATTGGCATCATTTAAGGACATACGGCAGACATAAGGATTTCGGCTACAAGGATTTCATCCCGATGTTTAATGCTGAGAAGTTTTCGGCCGACAAATGGGTTAAGCTTTTCAAGAAGGCAGGCGCGAAATTCGTAATGCCCGTGTGCGAGCACCACGACGGATTTGCAATGTACGACACCGACTTTAACCGCTGGAACGCGGCGAAAATGGGCCCCTGCCGCGACGTAGCGCAGGAGATAAGGGCGGCATGCGAAAAGGAAGGTCTGACCTTCTGCTCGTCAACCCACAGAGCCGAGCACTATTTCTTCCTAAATATGGGCAGAACCTTCGACTCCGATGTCAACGACGAACAGTATGCGGATTTCTACGGTCCCGCCTACTACGACGAGGATTTTGACAGCAAAAACCTGTACAAAATGACTGAGAATCCGCGTACAAAAGGTCCGAGCGAGGAATGGCTCGTTGACTGGACGGTACGCACCTGTGAGCTTATCGATAAGCTTCAGCCGTCACTGCTCTACTTTGACTGGTGGATTCAGAATCAGGCGTTCAAGCCATATCTCAAAAAGATCTGCGCGTACTATTACAACCGCGCCGAGGAATGGGGTAAAGAGGTTTCCATTAACTACAAGCATGAGGCGTTTCCGCCGACGGTTGCGACCTTCGACGTTGAGCGCGGCGCGCTGACGGGTATATCTCCCCGGCCGTGGCAGACCGATACCGCGATAGGAAAACAGTCGTGGGGTTACCGCAAGGACAACAAATACAAGAATTCGCGTCAGCTGATTTGCGACCTTATAGATATAGTCAGCAAGAACGGTATGCTTCTTCTCAACGTCGGTCCCAAGCCCGACGGAACAATTACCGACGAGGAAGCAAAGGTCCTCACCGAAATCGGCGAGTGGATGGCGAAAAACGGCGAAGGCATTTACGGCACAACCTTCTTCAAACAGTTCGGCGAAGGCGAGGTCAATGCCGAAGCGGGCTTTTTCAAGGATTCCGCCGAAAAGAAATACACCAACCGCGATTTCCGCTTCACGTACAAGGACGCGTGCATCTACGCCTTCCAAATGAGACCTAACGGCAACAACGCGAGAATCAAGACTCTGCACAAAAGCAGATTCCACGACTTTATAGTCGAGCGCGTCACTCTGCTCTCAACGGGCGAAGAACTCGAATTCGAGAGAAACGAGCGCGAAATGGTCATCAAGGCAACCGAAGCATTCAGGAGCAGGACTCCCCTGTGCTTCAAAATAGAACTCAAATAAAAACCGGGTGAAAAAATGAGATTTATCAGCAGAAGAAAAACAATGGTGTCGGTTATTGCGATATTTATCGTAGTGCTGATTATCAGCGTATCGGCAACCTTCAGAAAATACTTTTTTGCGTCCTCGGAAGGAATATCGCTCTGGATTACGCTTCTTGAGGTAATCGGCGTGCTCGGAACGATAATAATCGCAATTATGCAGCTGCGTGACTCAAAGGAGATTTCGAGAGCTTCGTTTATTGTTGAGCTTAACCGTACCTTTGTGGAAAACAGCGATTATACATTAATATATAATGCGCTTCAGAACTGTCTTGATAAGAAATGCAGCAATACTGCCTGCGACGAGAAGCACTGTGAACTGCATTTTGAAAAGAGTCTTATATCAAATTATCTGACCTTTTTTGAGACCGTTTACATACTCTATAAAAAAGAGGTAATAACCTTTGACATTATCGATGACTTGTTCGCTTACCGCTTTTTCCTCGCCGTTCACAGCAGACTGATACAGCAGGAAAAGCTGATACCTCAGCCCGAGAATTTCAAGAACATTTTCTTGCTTGAAAAGGACTGGCTTGAATATCGCATTTCAAAAGGTAAGATGACAACCGAGGAGCTCGACAGCGCCTGCGAAACATACCGCAAAGTCATAGCAGACGGCTTTGAGGGTGAGGATGAGGTAAAGTGGAAAAACGTTTACGTTGCCCGTCCCCTGCGCTCAGTTGTCAGCGAGGAAAAATATAAAGAAATAATCGGCAGGTGAAATAATGAAAATCAAAAAGGACGAATTCATTTTCAGGCAGTGCACCGCGGACGATCTGGATAGCATACTGAAGCTTCAGGATGAGGTTTACGGAGCGCTTGAGGATAAGGACCTGTTGAGAAAGAATACAGTTGAGATGCTTGCCTTCTGCCTTGAAGAGCCGAACTACACCGTCGGCGCATATTACAAGGGCAGGCTTGCGGCAATCTCGGTTCTCTACGTTCCGCTTGAAAGCGATAAAAAGGAGATGCTCGCGACCTCGCTTGAGGGCGTAGACATAACGGGCGTGCGTCACGCGAACTACAAGCTGTGCCTTGTCAGCCCCGAGTTCAGGGGTAATTCGCTTCAGAGAATACTCGAAGAAAAGCTTGTGAGAAAAGCGAAGAAGCTCGGTATAACCCTGCTTTGCGCTACCGTTTCACCCGACAACGTGTACAGCGTGCGTAATATTGAAGGGGCGGGTTACAAATTCAACCGTCAGTTTGAAAAATACTCACTCAAACGCTGTCTGTATTACAAGTACATCTGACAAACTAAAAAGCACGGCTCTCGCCGTGCTTTTGATTTATTTGTCTTCAAACAGGATTTTCTGTATCTTATCGACTTTTAAGGGCTCAACTCTCAGTCTTGCGATTATCGCCTTTTCGTCGGGTGTGAGGTCACCGAGTGTTCTCGGTTCGGTTTCGGCGTTGTAGTCCTTTACGTTATCACCGAGAGCAAGAGGCTTCGAAACGTCTATACTGATTATTGCGTCAACCGTTACGCCGAAAGCCTTTGCAATTTTTTCAAGCAGGCTTATATCGGGGCGGTTGCGTCCCGTTTCGTAGGAGGCGTAGGTTGAGCGCTCAATGCCTATTACCTTTGACAGTTCAACCTGCGTAAAACCGTTAGCCTTCCGTATAGCCTTCAACTGTTCGCTCAACATACAATCACCTCAAAAATCAATTAACAATATTATAATGCTTGTGTTAAAATATGTCAAACAAAAAGAAGCATAAAATAATGTTGACAATAAAAAAACTTTATGCTAAAATACTTGTCAATATCGGAAATGCAACGAAGGAATTAATTACTGTTCCCACTTCGGCGCAGAGAGCCGTCGGTCGGTGTAAGACGGTGCGAAAGTTCAGTAAGCCTCGTTCCAGAGCAGAGTTACGGAAACTCAGTAAGTAACTACGGCTTGCCCCGTTACCATGGCAGGAGATTTGATGGAATCTCGCAGAGTGGGTTGATTACAACCAATTAGGGTGGTACCGCGTTAATAACGTCCCTGAGGTCTTAGGACTTCAGGGATTTTTTGATACTCATTACAGAAATAAGCAAAGGAGAAACAGATATGAAAAGAATTATTATTGCCGACACGACGCTTTGCCGCGAGGACTCCGGCTTCAGCTTCAAGGAGAAAATCGAAATCGCACGTCAGCTCGAAAAGCTCAGAGTTGACGTTATCGAGCTACCCGAAATCGCTAACTCCCGCACAGACGTGCTGTTGGTGCGTACTGTTTCGTCATTTGTTAAGGACAGCGTTATTTCGGTTGCAGCGGGTTTGGGCAAAAACAGTATTGCCGACGCTGCCGAGGCGCTTGAAAACGCTCAGAAGGCTTCAATACGTATTGAGCTTCCCCTCTCACCCGTCGGTATGGAATACACCTGCCATAAGAAGCCCGAAAAGATGCTCGCATATATAGATGAATGCGTTAAGCAGGCAAAGGAAAAGTGTCAGAGCGTAGAGTTCTGCGCGCTTGACGCAACGAGAGCCGAAGAGGATTATCTCTATAAGGCGATTGAAACGGCTATTGACGCCGGTGCTGACAAGATTACGGTATGCGACACCGCAGCGCTTATGATGCCCGACGATTTCGCTGAATTTGCGGGCAGGATTGCCGAAAAGATAAGCGTTCCCGTAGGTGTCAAGTGCTCATACAAAAACGGACTTGCCGAGGCTCAGGCGATACTCGCCTGCCGCAAGGGCGTAAGCGTTGTCAAGACTGCCGTTGGCGGCGAGACCGCTTCGCTTGAAACCTTTGCAAGCATTATCAAAGACTGCGGCGACAACTACGGCTTCTCGTCGAACATCCGCTACACCGAGCTTCACAGAATAGTCAAGCAGATTAACTGGATAACCGACAACGGCAAGAACGACCGCTCTACGGTTACCGTTTCCGCTGAGGACGCGGCTGTTGTAAAGCTCGACTCCAACGATAATCAGGAAGCTGTTATGGCTGCTGTTGCGGCGCTCGGCTACGATTTGTCCGAGGAAGATTCGGTTAAGGTTTACGAGGAATTCTTACGCGTTGCCTCTAAAAAGACGGTCGGCTCCAAGGAACTCGACGCCATAGTCGCTTCCGCGGCTCTTCAGGTTCCCGCGACCTATAAGCTTGTAAGTTACGTTATCAACAACGGCAATATCATTACTGCGAGCGCGCATATCACACTCGAAAAGAACGGCAAGAAAACCGACGGTATTGAACTCGGCGACGGCCCGATTGACGCGTCGTTTATCGCGATTGACAAGATTATAGGCCACCACTACGAGCTCGACGACTTCCAGATTCAGGCCGTTACTCAGGGCAAGGAGGCTATGGGCTCGGCCGTAGTAAAGCTCAGAAACGACGGCAAGCTCTATTCGGGCAACGGTATTTCGACCGATATCATCGGCGCTTCAATCCGCGCCTACCTCAATGCTATAAACAAGATTCTGTACGAGGAGGGTTAATATGAATTTATCATTCTCGACTAAGGGATGGCACAATTCCGATTTCAATGATTTCTGCGACACGGCCAATGATCTCGGCTTCAACGGAATTGAGCTTCACAATATACACAACCGCCTTTTCACCGATAAGGACGGCGCGTTTCACGACTACGCGGCGGCATCGACGGTAAGAAAGCTTTATGAGAGAAAGCTTACGCTCACCTGCATTGATACCATCTGCGATTTGTCTGACGCCGAAAATGAAACGGCAACCCTTGAGGAAATCGAGGCGTGTATCAATATAGCAAAAAATCTCAATATACCTTACATCCGTCTTCGTGCTCACGCCGAGTATAGCGAACAGGCCTTCAATCAGGTCGCTCTGCTTCTTGAAAAGGCTATCGATATGGCACGCGACAGCAAGGTAGTTATGTTACTCGAAACATCGGGTATGTTCTCTAAAACAGCGGTGCTTCGCGATATGCTCGAGCGTTTTGCGTGCGACGATTTAGCTGCGCTGTGGAATCTCTCGGCGGCATATCAGACCTCGGGCGAGGCTCCCGAGGAAGTTATCAAGAACCTCGGTGCTTACGTTCGCCACGTTCATTTAAGCGATACAAAGAAAACCGAAAACGGCATTGAATACTGTCTTGTCGGCGAGGGCGAGCTTCCCCTGAAGGACGTTATGCTCGCGCTTCGTTCGGTCAACTACGACGGATTTATTTCGCTGGTATGGGACCCCGAGTGGTGTCCCGAAATTGACGATATGGAGATTATCTTCTCGCATTTCGTCAACTATATGAAGCAGTTCAACTACACCTCCGGCAAGGAGAAAACTCTCTACTGGAACCGCGCTCACACGGGCAGATTCGTCTGGAAAAAGGATTTGCTTATCGAGGCGACCTTCTCTGACGTACTCGACAGAATGGTTGAGGAATTCCCCGACCAGTACGCATTCAAATACACCACGCTCGACTACACGAGAACTTATTCGCAGTTCCGCGACGACGTCAACGAATTCGCCAGAGTACTCGTTTCAATGGGCGTAAAGCAGGGCTCACACGTAGCGATATGGGCGTCGAACGTTCCTCAGTGGTTTATCACCTTCTGGGCGACTGTCAAGATAGGCGCAGTACTCGTTACGGTCAATACCGCCTATAAAATTCACGAGGCTGAATACCTTCTCAAGCAGTCAGACACGCATACCCTCGTTATCACCGAGGGCGCCAAGGACACGAGCTACGGTCAGATAGTTGCCGAGCTCTGCCCCGAGCTTGAAAACACGAAGCCGGGCTCTCCCCTGCACGCCAAGAGACTGCCTTTCTTACGTAATGTGATTACGGTAGGCTTTAAGCAGAAGGGCTGCCTTGAGTGGAATGAAGCGCTTGAAAGAGCCAATCAGGTGCCGAAGGAAGAAATTCTGCGTATGGCGTCGAGGGTTAAGCCCGACGACGTCTGCAATATGCAGTACACCTCGGGTACTACGGGTTTCCCCAAGGGCGTTATGCTCACGCATTACAATATAGTAAATAACGGCAAGTGCATAGGCGACAGAATGGATCTGTCAACCGCCGACAGGATGATGATTCAGGTTCCGATGTTCCACTGCTTCGGCATGGTGCTCGCGATGACCTCGACTATGACTCACGGCGGAACACTGCTTCCCATTCCTTACTTCTCGCCGAAGCCGTCGCTGGCGTGTATCAACAACGAGCATATCACGGCATTTCACGGCGTACCGACTATGTTCATAGCCTTGCTTGAACATCCCGATTTCCCGAAAACCGACTTCTCGTATATGCGTACGGGAATTATGGCGGGCAGCCCCTGCCCGATTTCCGCTATGAAGGAAGTCGTCGATAAGATGAATATGAAGGAAATCGTTATCGTTTACGGGCAGACTGAGGCTTCGCCCGGCTGTACGATGAGCTCGACGGACGATTCCATCGAGGTCCGCGTTACAACGGTCGGCAGAGCCATGCCCGAAATCGAGTGCAAGATAGTTGACCCCGAGACGGGCGAGGATTGCCCCGACAACGTTACGGGCGAATTCGTTGCGCGCGGCTATAACATTATGAAGGGCTACTACAAGATGCCCAAGGCGACAAGCGAGGCTATCGACAAGGACGGCTGGCTTCATACGGGCGACCTTGCCTGCCGTACGCCCGAGGGCAACTACAAGATTACGGGCAGACTGAAGGATATGATTATCCGCGGCGGTGAGAATATCTACCCCAAGGAGATAGAGGAATTTATCTATACAAATCCGAAGGTAAGCGACGTTCAGGTTATCGGCGTTCCCGACGAGCAGTACGGCGAGGAAATTATGGCGTGCGTAATACTCAAAGAGGGCGAAACGATGACCGAGCAGGAAATGAAGGACTTTGTCGCGGCGAGTATGGCGCGCCACAAGGTTCCGAGATATATCGACTTCGTTGACTCGTTCCCGATGAACGCGGCGGGCAAGATTCTGAAATATCAGATGCGTCAGGACGCCGTCAAGAAGCTCGGACTTCAGAAGGCTGACAGTGTGGTAACGGCATGATAAACAATAAATTCAAGGTAATTGACGCTCACTGCCACATCTATCCCGATAAGATTTCCGAGAAAGCGGCAAGGGCGACGGATAAGTTTTATGACGTTCACGGCTTCGGTGACGGAACGGTCTCGATGCTTATGCGCGAGGGCAAAAAGGCGGGAATTGACCGCTTTATAGTTCAGTCGGTTGCAACGACGCCCAAGCAGGTTTCGTCGATAAACAATTTCATTTCGCGTACTGTTGCCGAGTCGGACGGTGTACTCACGGGACTGGGCACGCTTCATCCCGATTCGGAGGATATGGCGCGCGACGTTGAGGAGATTATCTCGCTCGGACTTCACGGGGTTAAGCTTCACCCTGATATTCAGGGCTTCAAGATTGATGACTACCGCTGTCTTAAAATCTACGAGCTTTGCGAAAAGCATAAGCTGCCGATTTTAATGCACACGGGCGATTCGCGCTATGACAACTCCAATCCCAACCGGCTTATACCGATACTTGAAATCTATACCGATCTGATTGTAATCGGTGCACATTTCGGCGGCTGGTCGATATGGGAGGAAGCGAGCAAAAAGCTTCACGGCATACCCAATCTCTACGTTGACTGCTCGTCAACCTTCGCGTGGATGCCTGAGGACAAAACGATAAAGGAAATGATTGAGCGCTACGGCACCGACAGAGTACTCTTCGGCACGGACTACCCGATGTGGTCGCCGTCAACCGAAATAAAGCGCTTTATGGAACTCGGCTATGACGACGAAACAAATCGGAAAATTCTTTATGACAATGCAATAAAGGTTTTCGGAATAGAAGAATAAAACGCAAAAAAACGAGGCAGGATATCCTGCCTCGTTTTTGATTTAATAATTCTCTTATGCAAACATGCCCTGCTGATCCATACGCATAATAATCGTCGCGATTTCCGCGCGGGATGCTGTTGCGACGGGTGCCAGCGTACCGTCAGATTTACCGTTGATTATGCCGTTGGTGTTTGCCCATGCGATAGCATTTACGGCAAATGCGCTTATGCTTCCCTTGTCAGGGAATTTGTTGAGAACGCCTGTATCAACGTCGGGAGAGTCCATATAACGGTAGAGAATCGTTGCAACCTGCTCTCTTGTTATCTTATCGCCGACGCCGAACTTACCGTTATCGTAACCGCCGATGATTTTCTGATCGACCGCCCATGCAACAGCCTTGCCGTAATAAGCATTCATATCAACGTCTGTAAGCTTGCAGCTTGTGTAGCCGTCAATATCAGCACCTGCAATTCTTGCCAGAATTACGACGAAATCCTGACGCTGAAGCGCGTCTGCGGGACCGAACTTGCCGTTCTTGTAACCGGTTATGAAGCCTCTTGTTGCGCAGTATTTTACTGCATCGTAATACCAGTCGCCCTTTGCAACGTCGGGAAAACCTTTATAATTATCGCCAACCTCGGCACGGGTATATATAACCGTGATTGATTCGCAGCTGTAATTGATGTCTCTGTCTATAATCTTCACAAGCTGCCCGTCAATAACAGTATAGGTTGCAGTGTCGGTATTCACAGCCGACAAGTCTCCGATAGGTCCGCACATTTCAAACGGATTTCCCACAGTATCAACTAACTGCTCCTGCGTCCAGTGTTTTCCGCAGGCTGCCGCAAAAGCGGAATCGGTTTCGTACAAATCCACGCTTGAGGATGCCGTAAGAGGCAAATCGGGATAATACTTCTTTGCAACGTTTCCGGCATCCTTCCAGCTTTCGTCCATTTCATCGGCATAGGCCTCCGTGCTGCACTCAGCCAAACCTTTGCCGTCCTCGCCGACAATGCCCGGTATCAACTGCGCAAAGCCCTGATCGTCCGTTTCTCTGAAGGCGTCAAGCACGGCGGCCAATACGGTTGTAGAGCGTGTAATATCATCGGAATACAGGTATTTAACCGTACTTTCTCCATCGACAAATACTTCGCCCGCATAAACCGTGGAAGACTGAACAATCTCCGCAATCTGATTGTTAACGTTAACGATTGTTTCGGTTGCAAAGGCATTTATCAGTCCGGCGGGAATCAGTCCGCAAATCATAACGACACAAACAATTAATGAAATTGTCTTTTCAACAGTAGTTCTTTTCATTATAACCCTCCGATAAAAACGCAAAAGCAGGCTTACCCTTTCGGCAAACCTGCTTTGATTTGTGTTACTGAATTTCCGTAAGTTTGACCGGTCTGTGTTCGGCAACGGACTTCTTGGCAGCAAGTCCTATCTTAACCGACTGCATACCTGCGTGAATGCCGACGGGAACATCCTTGCCGTTCTCGCAGGCGTCAACGAACTGTCTCATTTCCTCGGAGAAGGATTCCATATATCTCTCAAGGAAGAAGAACAGCGGCTTCTCGCCCGTTACGCCGTTAGCGTCGGAGATAACTGCCGAAGAAAGAGTGTCGTTAGACGTTGCAACCATACCCTTTGAGCCGAAGAGCTCTGCTCTCTGGTCATAACCGTAAGCGGCACGGCGTGAGTTATCGATAACCGCAAGTGCGCCGTTAGCCATCTTCATTGTGATAATGGCGGTGTCAACGTCGCCCTGCTCGCCGATAGCGGGATCAACGAGAACTGCGGAATTGACGTAAAGCTCCTCAACGTCGCTGTTGGTAAGGAAGCATGCCATATCGAAATCGTGAATAGTCATATCGAGGAAGATACCGCCCGAAACTGCTATGTACTTTGGGTTCGGAGGCTCGGGGTCGCGTGATGTGATTTTAAGGATATGGGCCTCGCCTATCCTGCCCTCGTCATAAGCCTTGCGGATAGCCGCAAAGTTGTGGTCGAAACGGCGGTTGAAGCCGACCTGGAATTTGATTCCGGGATGAGCCGCAAGAGCGTCTGCAACTGCCTGAATCTTGGCAACGGAATGGTCAACGGGCTTCTCGCAGAAAACGTGCTTGCCGGCGTTGATGGCCTCGATTGAAATCGAAGCGTGAGTGTCGGTTGACGAGCATACAAGTACAGCGTCGATGTCGGCGTCGTTGAGGATTTCCTTATAGTCGGTATAAATCTTCGTAACGCCGAAGCTCTCGATAAAAGCCTTCGTCTCGTCGTTCATGAAGGGGTCTGCAACCGCAACAACGGTCGCATTTTTAACGTGGTAAGAAATTGATTCAAGGTGAACCTTGCCGATGCGTCCCGCACCGATGATACCTATTTTTAACATTTATTTGTCCTCCTGTTATATAGTTCCGTCCCACGTTGATACATTCGTGGAAGTCTTTTCCTCTTCGTCAAACCAGTGCGTTGTAACTGCCTTTGACTCGGTGAAGAAACGGTATGCGTCCTTGCCGAGACAGTGCAGGTCGCCGAAGAAGGACTGCTTGTGTCCCGAGAACGGGAAGAAGCCTACCGGTACGGGAATGCCGACGTTGATGCCGACCTGACCGCCGTCAGTGTAGCGTGCGAACTGACGTGCAAAGTAGCCCGACTGAGTGTAGATAACCGAGCCGTTTGCATAGGGGTTATCGTTCATAATCTTAAGACCCTCTTCGAAGTTCTTACAACGCTTGATGCAAAGTACGGGACCGAACACCTCGTCTCTGCCGATAGTCATATCCTCGGTAACCTTATCGAAGATTGTCGGGCCTACGAAGTAGCCGTTCTCATAGCCTTCGACGACGCAGTTTCTGCCGTCAAGTACAAGCTCAGCGCCCTCTGCAACACCCTTATCGATGTCGGCGATAACCTCTTTATAATGCTTCTCATAGGTAATCGGTCCGAGCTTTGAATCCTTGAGCCATGAAGGACCGACCTTAATCTGTTCAGCCTGCTTCTTAAGTTCGGCAACGAACTTATCTGCAATAGCCTCTTCAACTACGCAGCACGAAAGAGCCATACAGCGCTGACCTGCGCAGCCGTAAGCAGAATTGATAACGCCTGCAACTGTTCTCTCAAGAGCGCAGTCAGCCATAACGAGAGCGTGGTTCTTCGCCTGACAGAGCGCCTGACAGCGCTTGCCTGCGGCGGCGGCTCTCTGATAAATCTTAAGACCTACGGGAGTCGAGCCGACGAAGGTGATGCCCTTTACGTCGGGGTGGTCGAGAATTGTGTTAATCTCATTTCTCGAGCAGGTAACGACGTTGATAACGCCGTCGGGAACGCCCGCTTCCTTGTATATCTTTGCAAAGAGCATTGCGGTCTTGGGTGTAAGCGAAGCCGCCTTAAGCACCATGGTATTGCCGCATGCGATGCAGGTCGGAGCCATCCAGCCGAAGGGAATCATAGCCGGGAAGTTAACCGGAACGATACCTGCGAATACGCCGAGAGGCTCGCGGTATTTAACGGTGTCATAGCCGTTTGAAGCGTCCATAATGCTCTCGCCCATCATAAGCGAGGGAACCTGAGTTGCAAGCTCGGTGCCTTCCTTAGCCTTGAGAACGTCGCCCTCCGCTTCGCCCCAGACCTTGCCGTTTTCACACGCAACGGACATGGTGAGCTCTTCCATATTCTCAATAATGAGGTCACGGATTTTATAAAGAATCTGCGCTCTCTTGATTGCGGGAACGGCTCTCCAGCCCGGATACGCCGCCTTAGCCGCTTCGATAGCCTCCAGAACCTCGTCATTGGTGCAGCAGGGAGCCTGACCGGTTACCTCGCCCGTTGACGGATTGTGAAGGTCGTACCATACGTCCGTCTTTGAATCACGGAATTCACCGTTTACAAAATACTTGAGTTTTTCGATTGCCATTGTATATATCTCCTTCTATTTAATTACTTATTGATGCCTGTTTACGAGCAAACTCTAACTGATCAAGTTCGTTGTACATTGCTCTTTTTGCAGCATTGCTTTTTGATTTGAACCTTCCAACCAAACTGCTTAAAATCAGCAGAACAACAATTAATACCAAACTAATCTTACCGTTTGAATTATCGCTACCGGCGTTAAAAGCAAATGCCAACGCTAGGAAAGCAACGATAAATGCAACCAATGCAAGTAATAAACTAATCAAAAAGAATTTTCTTGCCCTCGGCTTATAATAGCCTATAATCGCGTCATGTTCTGCCGCATATTTTTCATAATCGAGTGCCACGAACCATCCTCCTAAAAAGCATCTATACGGCGGGAGCAAACCCCGCCCTACAGTAACAATACTATTAAAGACCTGCAGTCTCGCGGATGTACTTTCTCGCCTTGAGAGCATATTCAAACGGATTTGCGATTGCAGGATCCTGCTCGGCTTCAACGAGAACGTAGCCCTCGTAGCCCGTCTTTTCAAGCACGTCGAAAATCGGCTTGAAATCTATACAGCCGTCGCCGGGAACGGTAAACGCGCCGGCTCTTACGCCCTGAAGGAAGCTCCAATGGTTTTCCCTAACCTTCGCAACAACCTCGGGACGGATATCCTTGAGATGTACGTGACGGATTCTGTCGGCGTACTTGTTGAGTACCGACATATAGTCCTCGCCGCAGTATGCAAGGTGGCCCGAGTCAAACAGAAGTCCGAAAAGCTCGGGATCTGTGTTAGCCATCATTCTGTCAATTTCGGCCTCAGTCTGAACAACCGTGCCCATGTGATGATGGAAGCAGAGCTTGATGCCCATATCCTTTGCAACCTTGCCGAGCTTGTTGATACCGGTGCAGAGCTTATCCCACTCTTCGTCATTCATAACGTACTTAGCTTCGAAAATCGGCTTGTCAGTACCCTGAATTGAATGTCCCTGCTCGGAAATGCCGACTACCTTTGCGCCCATTTCCTTAAGGAAAGTGATATGTTCGATAAAATCCTTCTCAACCTCTTCGTAAGGCTTTGTTGTAAGGAAGGAGGAGAACCATGCATTGCAAATCTGCATACCGCGAAGGTCAAGCGCCTTCTTCAAAACCGCCGTATCTCTGGGATACTTGTTGCCAACCTCACAGCCTGTAAAGCCTGCGAGAGCCATTTCCGAAATGCACTGTTCAAATGTGTTTTCGGCGCCCAGATCGGGCATATCGTCGTTTGTCCAAGCTATCGGTGCAATGCCGAGCTTTACCTTGTTTTTGTCAAGCATAGTTTTTCTCCTTAATATTTTCTTGCCTTTGACTTGCTTTCTTCCTTAGCTTCAAAGGCTTTGTTTACTTTTTCATTCTTCGATACCGAAGGAACGCCTACGTGCCACCATGCGCCGTAACCGTCGGTCATGGTCTTGGGCAGAACCTTGATATCGATAAGTGTCGAAACTTCCTGCTTAAGCGAATCCTTAAGAGCAAATTCAAGCTCTTCGGGCGTTCTTGCGGTGTAGGTCTTTACGCCGTAACCCGAAGCGCATTTTGCAAAATCAATCGGAATAAGGTCGCCGAGCAGCTCGCCGTTTTCATTTCTGAAACGGAATTCGGTTGCAAGGTTTCCGATGCCGTTTGACATTTCGAGATTGTTTATGCAGCCGAAGCCCGAGTTGTCAAAGAGCATGACGTTAATCTTCTTATGCTCCTGCATACTCGTAACGAGCTCGGAATGAAGCATCAGCCAGCTTCCGTCGCCGCACATTGCATAGGCTTCCTTGTCGGGCATAGCCATTTTAGAGCCGAGAGCGCCGGCAATTTCGTAACCCATGCAGGAATAGCCGTATTCCATATTGTAGGTGTAGCGGCTGTCGGTCGTCCACATTCTCTGAAGGTCGCCCGGAAGCGAGCCTGCAGCAGCGGTGCAGGTTGCGTCTGCGGGAATGAGC